>DASXGS010000118.1:0-4801 GCA_036488975.1 Rhizomicrobium sp.
GAGCAGGCTTTGCAGCATGGCGAGCATCTGCTGTGCCTGCGCGCGCGCGCCGGTCTGCGCCAGCTGCTGAATGGCTTTGAGGAGCGCCTGCAAATCCTGCGGCCGCAGCACCTTGGCACCTTTCGGAACGGTTGCGTTCGCCGGTGGGGGGTTCTGTGCCATCATCTGCAGATAGCGGTTGAGCGCCTGCTGATAGCGTTGCAACAGCGAATCGATCACGCCTTGCGGCGCACCCTGCGCCAGTGCCTGCGAGATCATCTTCTGCAAGCGGCGCAGCTGTTCGGCAGCGGACGAAAGACCGCCCCGCTCCAGCGCCAGCGCGGTCTGCCAAAGTAGATCCTGCACCTGCCCGACATCGTGGGTATCGTGCGCGGTCTTGAGACCCCAATAGGCCGAGCGAAGCGCGAGATAGATGCCCATCTGGTTCTGATAAAACGCCTCAGGCGCAAGCGTCAGCGCGTCGAGCGCGAGCGCAACGGTGGCACGCGAACCGGCATCGCCGAACGCGAGCTGCTGCCGCTGCTCTACCAGCGCGCGGGCAAGCGGGTTGGTGAAGATGCGTGCCGGCAGCGTGAAGTGCACCGGTGTGCTGCGGCCGACATTGCCGGCGGCATCTTTCGCTTCGAGGGTGATGGTGACGGGAAGCCCGGCATACGGATCGGCCGTAAGATCGCGATACACGGTTTCCGAAAGCGTCTTGCCGCTCGACGACAGCGGAAGGTCTACTGTGAGCGTGCGCACATGCTTCATCGGCTTGGCTGGCCGGATGACAGCGCGCGCGGACGTCACGCCATAGTCGTCGCCTGCCGTGAAGGCGAACTTCACGGCGTCGCGCTCGGTCCGTGCGGGCGGCTGCGCAAACGTTATAGACGGCGCTTCGTCCGGAATGGCTTTGATATGCCATTGCGCCAGCATCTGCCCACCGGCGCTGACGCCGATTTTTGCATCGCGTGTGATCTTGCCATTAGCGGAATAGTCTTCGCCTCTGCCGGCGAATGTGGGCGAGCGCGCGGGACGCGGCGCATAGATGACTTGCGGTGTGCTGCGGCCGCCATGCACGCGTAAGGCGATGGTGGAGCCAGCCGGAACGGCAATGGTTCTGGAAATCGCGCCGTGCGGAAGATAGAGCGGCGGCTCACCGGTATAGGGCGGCGGATCGATCCACGCTTCCAGCGTCGCCGTTGGCGCAGCACCGCCAATGGAGAACGCAGCCGCAAGACGGCTGCGCGACTCGGAGCCCGCAACGATCAACGAGGCGGCCAGCAACAACAGCACGGCATAGCGGAGGTAATACGGATCACGTTCCGCCAGCGAGGTATGGGGAATGGTGAATTTCAGCCGGTGCTGCCGCGCGAGAAGCGCGCGCATGTGCGCGCGCCAAAGGCCTTCCGCCAGCGCGTCGCCTTGGCCCGCCGAGAGCCGATCATGACGTTCGGTGAGCGGCCGATGCGTGAGCGCGCCGTCGCGCTCCAGCCGGCGCGCGCCCTCGTTCCAGCCGGGCGCGCGGAAGTGTTCGAAGTTCCGGTAGAGGAAATATCCGGCTGCCCCGAAAACGGCCATCAACACCAGCGCGTGCAGCACCGCAGGCAGATGCGCGAATAGTCCAAACAGCGCGAGGGCGAGGAACAGCGCGAGAATGCCGGTGGCCGGCCACAACAGCGGCCACACGCGCTCCCACCAAATGGCGGCGCGGGCGAGCACAATGCGCCGCTCGATGCGGCTACGTGAGCCAGCTTGGGAGTCGATCGAGACCAAGAAACTCATCGTCACTCATTTTGGGCCGCACCACGCTCCAGGCGGCGCCGTTCACCAGCACTTCAGCCGCGGGCGTCCGCGCATTGTAGGCGGAAGCCATGGCCGCGCCATAGGCGCCGACGGTGAGAATGGCAACCAGGTCGCCTGCCTCAAGATGGGGCAGGTCATAGGTACCGAACGAGTCCGAGCTTTCGCACACCGGCCCCACCACTTCGTAGGTCTGGATGGGGGCGCCTTCGCGCGGTCCGACGCACACGATCTCGTGATGCGCGCCGTAAAGAGCGGGTCGCAGCAGATCGTTCATGCCCGCATCCAGAATGGCGAAGCTTCTGGTCTGCCCCTGCTTCACATAAATCACGCGGCTGACGAGAATGCCTGCGTTGGCAGCGATCAGGCGGCCGGGTTCCAGAATAAGCGAAACGTCGAGCCCCCGCGTGAGGCGCGCGATCATCTGGCCGTAAGCGGCTGGATCGGGCGGTTCGGGATCACCTGATTTGTATGGCACACCCAGGCCGCCGCCCAGATCGAGCCGCGCGATGGTGTGGCCGCCCGCGCGCAAGAGGCCGATCAATTCGGCCACGCGCGCGAACGCCTGCTCGAACGGTTCGAGCTCGGTGATCTGGCTGCCGATATGCAGATCGATGCCGACGATTTCGATTCCCGGCAGTGCGGCAGCGCGCGCATAGGTTTCGCGGGCGCGGCGCCACGGAATACCGAATTTGTTTTCCGACATACCGGTCGAAATCTTGGCGTGTGTGCGCGCATCGATGTCGGGATTGATGCGGATGGCGACGGGCGCGCTGGAGTTGGCTGCGCTGGCAATTTCGCTGAGCGCGTTCAGCTCGGGTTCGCTTTCCACGTTGAACTGATGAATGCCAGTGCGAACGCCAAGCGCCAGTTCGTCGCGCGTCTTGCCCACGCCCGAAAATACAATCCTGTCAGGCGGAATTCCCGCGGCCATCGCCTTCTTCAGTTCTCCGCCGGAGACCACATCGGCGCCAGCGCCCAGTCTCGCTAAGGTCTTCAGCACCGCGAGATTGCCGTTCGCTTTCACCGAATAGGCGATCAGCGTATTCGCCGGAAACGCGCTGGCGAAGACCCGGTATTGGCGTTCGAGTGTGGCGGTGGAATAGCAATAGAACGGTGTGCCGACGTCGCGCGCGAGCCCCGCAACATCCACATCCTCCGCAAACAAGCGGCCGCCGCGAAATTCGAAATGATTCATCGCCCAATCGGTTGTGGTGGCCGCGACGGGTCTTTCTGGTTCTTCGGCGTCTGCTTGCCGTTCGGCATCAGCAGGTCGGTCTTCACGCCGCAGGCCGGAACCGCAAGCGCGATCGCAAACACAAGGAGCAGCCTTAAGATCATTTCAGCTGCTCTCGCCAAAACGCGATCTGCTCGCGCACGCAGGCCGGCGCCGTGCCACCATACGATGTGCGCGAATGCACCGAAGCTTCGACGCTCAAAACCGAGAACACATCTGCCGTGATTTGCGGTTCGATCTTCTGCATCTCTTCGAGCGGCATTTTGTCGAGCGGCAGGTTCAATTCCTCCGCGCGCTTCACGATAGAGCCGGTCGCATGATGCGCCTCGCGGAAGGGCTTTCCAAGCTTGGCGACCAGCCAGTCCGCCAGATCGGTGGCAGTGGGGTAGCCGGCTTCCGCGGCGTTGCGCATGGCGCCAAGCTGCGGCTGCAGATCCGCCACCATTCCGATCATTGCCGCGAGCGAAAGATCCAGCGCATCGGCCGCCTCGAACACGGCCTGCTTGTCCTCCTGCAAATCCTTGGCGTACGCGAGCGCCAGCCCCTTCATCACGGTGGTGAGCGCCACGAAGCTGCCGAGGATGCGGCCGGTCTTGGCGCGCACAAGCTCGGCGGCATCCGGATTGCGCTTCTGCGGCATGATGGAGGAGCCGGTGGTGAAGGCGTCGGAGAGTTCTACGAAACCGTAAGCCGGCGAACACCACAGCACGATCTCTTCGGCCAATCGCGACAGGTTGGTGGCGCTGATGGCTGCCGCTGCCAGATACTCGAGTGCGAAATCGCGAGAGGCCACGGCATCCATCGAATTGCGCATGGGTCGCGCGAACCCGAGGGTTTGCGCCGTCTTCTCCCGATCGATTCCGAACGGTGTGCCCGCCAGCGCCGCAGCCCCGAGCGGCGATTCGTTCATGCGGGTTTCAGCGTCGGCGAAGCGGCCGCGGTCGCGCGCGAGCATCTCGACATAGACGAGGCAATGGTGGCCGAAGGTCACCGGCTGCGCCGGCTGCATGTGGGTGAAGCCGGGCATGATGGTGTCGGCATGCCTCTCCGCCTGATCCAGCAAGGCTTGCATCAACTGAAGCAGTTGCTCCTGCGCGCGGCCGCACGCTTCGCGCACCCAAAGCCGGAAATCCGTGGCCACCTGGTCATTGCGTGAACGCGCCGTGTGCAGCCGTCCGGCCACCGGCCCGATGAGCTCGGCCAATCGCGATTCAATATTGAGATGGATGTCTTCCAACTCCCGCCGGAAAACGAAACGGCCTTCCGCAATGTCTCGGCCGATCTGCTCCAGGCCATTCAGGATAGCGTCCGCATCGGTCCGCGAGACAATGCCCTGCGCCGCCAGCATTTCCACATGTGCGCGCGAGGCGCGGATATCCTCATCCGCCAGCCGTTTGTCAAAATCGATGGAGGCGTTTATCTCCTCCATGATTTTCGCCGGGCCTGCGCCGAAGCGTCCGCCCCACATCGTGTTCCTGCCCATGCCTCAGACTCGACGTGCTGTGCTTGCCTGGATTGCGGCGATTGCCATCGTGGTCATCGCCGCGGTGGTATATGTGAGGCTGGAACGCCCTGTCCATGACACGGCGCCCGCCGGGGCGCTCGCCAAGCTGGTGCCGGATGCGCAACCAAAGTCTATCCCGGATGTTGCGTTCGCGGATGGTACGGGGCAGCTGCACAAGCTGAGCGATTTCCGCGGCCGGTACATGCTGCTCAATCTGTGGGCCACCTGGTGCGCACCGTGCGTCCACGAACTGCCGGCGCTGGCGCATCTGCAAGGCG
>DASXGS010000134.1:0-2881 GCA_036488975.1 Rhizomicrobium sp.
CTCCCCCGGTGGGGGAGAGGGTGAAATGTCATAGCGTTTCGGCGTTGAAGGTATCGCACTGGTCCATGTCGCCGTCGGCGAGGCCGCGCTTGAACCAGCGCGTGCGCTGCGCGCTGGTGCCGTGGGTGAAAGAATCCGGCACCACGTAGCCTTGCGTCTGCTTCTCCAGGGTGTCGTCGCCGACGGCAGCTGCCGCGCGCAGGCCGCCCTCCACATCGCCCGTCTGCAGAATCTTGAACTCCGCGTTGGCGTGATACGCCCAGACGCCGGCGTAGCAATCGGCCTGCAGCTCGCGGCGCACGGAGGTGCCGGTGGCACCGCGATCCTGCCCGCTGTGGTCCTCGAACGCGCCGAGCAGGTTCTGGATGTGGTGGCCGTATTCGTGCGCGATCACATAGGCCTGCGCGAACTGGCCCGGCGCGCCGAAGCGATCGGCGAGCTCGTGGAAAAAGGAGAGGTCGAGATACACGCGCGAATCTTCCGGGCAGTAGAACGGGCCGGCGGATGACTGGCCTTCGCCGCAGCCGGTGGGGGTTTCGACGTCGTACACCGTGAGCGTCGCGGGCTGGAACACCACGCCCTTGGCGCGCAGCAGCGGCGTCCACACATCTTCGGCCGAGCCCACGATCTTGCGCACGAACTGGAAGGCGGGGTCGTCGTCGCGCGGGCCCCGCTGCTCGGCGGTTTGCGATTGCGGCGCGCCGCCGCCCTGATCGCCGCCGTTCAGCAGCTGCCGGGGATCCACCCCGAACAGCATGGAGATCACAACGATCGCCACCAGCCCGAGGCCGCCGCCGCCCGCGGCGATGTGCGGGCCGTAGCCGCCAAAGGCGCCGCGGCGGTCGTCCACATTGCTGCTGGGCCTAAGGTCATCGATGCGCATGCGGCCCGTTCCGGAGTCTTCGCTTCCCTTATACGCGCGAAGCTTGGCAAACGCTCCCGTCAATTCTGTTTGTGCGATAGGCGACTATCCAGGCTCTCGCCTTGCGCCACACCGGCGGTTATGAGCGGTTCGATGTTCGCCATGCATTTGTTTCTGCTGGGTCTGCTGGGCGCGCCGCAGACAGCCACGCCGGGCGAGGCGCCGCCGGAGCCGCCGCCACCGCTCGCCTTGCCCGCGGCCACAATCGATGCACCGGCGGGGCGATCAGACGAGCAGGTTCATCTGGTTCCGTGCAGCGCGATGGGCTTCGAGGCGAACCTTCATTTTCTTCAGGTTCGCACGGGCAGCAATTGGAGGCCTGTGGGTCAGCTCGTGATCAATTTCGTCGAGCGCGGACCCAACTCGTCATGGACCGGCTTTGGTGTCGTACTCGCCCCCCGGACGAATGATCCGCACGTCATCCTGGCCCTTCATGACGGTGAAACGCCGCCGGGCCTGATTTCCTATGCCACGCACGTAAGCATCGATCAGCCGATTCATCTGGTTCTAACGTGGACGGAGGATGGCCTCATCTCTGCGACGGTTGGCAACGAGACGCATGACGTTATGGTTGGACAGCGCATTCGCACGCTGACGCTGTTCGCATCCGGCGCGAAGATCCGCTTCGATGGGCTTCGGTACACCGCGGCGGACGTGCCGCCGCAGAATTGCACCATCGCGATGGCGCGTCAGCCGCGCACGTATTTGCGGTCGCCGGTGGCGTTCATCCAAACGGTGACGGGTTCGCCGCTTTCGTCGTCGATGAAGCGCTCGGGCGTGCGCGTCCAGCCCGGGCCGGGATTTTCGGTTTCCACGGACTTGTAGCGGAAGCGTTCGAATACGATCGAGAGCACGATCACCGCGCCCCAGAACGCGAACACCCATCCGGGTGGCGTGTGCGCGAACAACGCCGCCACGCCGCATACGAACGCCACCGCGCCGATGGCGATGGTCCAGCTACGCAGCATTGTCGGGCTCAAGAATAACGGCGGTGCCGTACGCCACGATCTCGCTCATCGTCTGTCCGATCTCCGAGGAATCGAAACGCATCATGACGACGGCGTGGGCGCCCATGAGCGTGGCGTTCTTCACCAGGCGATCCACGGCCTGGCGGCGCGTTTCCTCCAGCAACTGGGTGTATTCGTGAATCTCGCCGCCGGCGAGCGAGCGAAGCCCTGCGATGATGTTGCCGCCCAGCCCGCGCGAGCGCACCACCACGCCGAACGCCTGACCCAAGGTTTGCGCGACGCGCTGCCCCGCCACCCGTTCCGTCGTCGCCACCAGCATGCGGCCGCCTCCAAGGTTGCCTGCGGAATTATGCGCCTTCGGCAGGCGTCCATGCAATTTGGGCCGGTTGGTTTAGACTTGCGGCCTCGCAAATGAGGGGGCCCGCGCCATGGTCATCGCAGCGGACTGGTTCGGTTCGATTTTCACCAATGTGCTGGCCTCGCTGGTGCTGCTGGCGGGCGGCTTCCTCGTCGGCCGCTACCGCGAGCGCAAGCGGCAGTTGGGCAAGGCGCTCACCGAATACGATTTCTACCCCTACGTGGCGACGGCCGAGCGCTTCGCGGAATTCAGCCTCAAGGATTTCCGCCTTGGCATCCACTACTTTCTGCGCAACGCCGATTCGCGCGCGGCGCGCCAGCTCATCTTCATCGGCGAACAGAACAATGTGCGGCAACAGCTCGGCGAAGCGGAAGCGAAAGCTTACGACCGGCTGCTGGCGAAATATCAGGGCGCCGGCGTCGCAGACGATGCGCAGGATTTTCTCGAGAACTATCGCAACATCGCCCGGCTGATCGGGCGCACCTTCCCCAACATGGGAATCGAGGTGCTGATCCACGATCTGTCGAACCCCACCCATTCCATCACCACCATCGAAAGCGGCGATGTGACGGGTCGCGTGGTTGGCATGGGCACCACCACCTTGCTGGTCGACCTGATGCGGCGCGTGAACCT
>DASXGS010000151.1:0-2226 GCA_036488975.1 Rhizomicrobium sp.
CGCCCGCAACTCGCCCCAGCACCGGGAGAGTAGAAAAGCTCACATGTACGAAGGGGTTGAGACCGCAGAAGAGCGCGAACAGGCATATGACCGCTTCGTCTGGCGCAACCTGAAGCGCAACTACGCCGGCCACTATGTGCACGGCATGTTGGGCATGACGGGCTTCCGCCTCGTCAACGCGCCCACCTTCGTGCCCGCCTATCTGCATATGCTGTCCGGCTCCGATATCGCGGTCGGCCTGGGACTCGCGTTGCAGCAGCTCGGCGGCACGATTTCGCCCATTCTCGGTGCGGCGCATATCGAGCATCGTCGCCGCGTGCTTCCGGTTTCCATGGTGCTGGGCACGCTTATGCGCGTGGCGATTCTCGGCCTTGCGGTGTCGGGATGGTTTCTCCACGGCGGCACACTGCTCGCTGCCGCGATGGCGTTCCTGTTTCTGCTTGGGCTGTTCAGTGGGCCGCAGAGCGTGGCGTTCCAATACCTGCTGGGGAAAATGATCCCGATCCGATGGCGCGGACGGCTGCAGGGCTGGCGCAACATGACCGGCGGCCTGATTGCCGCCGCCCTTTCATATTTCGCCGGCAAATATCTTGTCGGCCCCAACGTGTGGGGCAACGGCTACGGCACGACGTTCCTTGTCGCGTTTGTGCTGACGAGTCTCGGTCTGACGGCGTTCCGGCTGCTGGTGCGTGAGCCCGAGCCGCCGAGCCTGCGCCCCCGCGTCCAGGTGCGCGAGCGATTGCGCGAATTGCCCAAGATGCTGCGCGACGATCATCATTTCCGCTGGTTCATGATTGCCCGCACGTTTGCCATCGCCAGCCGCGTCGCCGCGCCCTTCTATATCGTCTACGCCAGCAACACGGTCGCGATGACCGGCAACACCATCGGCACGTTGTCATTCGCCTATCTGATTGCGGACACGGTCATGAATATCGTCTGGGGCTATATGGCGGACAAGCTTGGCTTCCGTTCCTGCCTCATTGCGGCGCTCGTGTTCTGGATTGCGGCCACCGTGCTGCTGATCGGCGCCGGTACCATGCCGCTGATCTTCGTCGCGTTCTTCGGCCTGGGCGCAGCGAATTCCGGCTACCAGATGAGCGCGCAGAACATCGTGTTCGAGTTCGGCAGCCGCGAAGACATGGCCATGCGGCTCGCCGTCTCAAACACGGCCGAAAGCATTATGGCGGCGGCGGGGCCACTGCTCGGCGGCTTCATCGCGGCCTCGCTCGGCTATCGGGCAGTGTTCGTGGCGTCGATCGTGTTCGAGGCGATCGCGCTCGTGCTGTTGCTGCGCTTCGTGGAGGAGCCGCGGAAACGCCGCGCGGCTCTGGCAGGGGAAGAGCTGTCCGCGCTGACCGACACATCCACCACCAGTCTTGCGCAGCGCGAAGCGGAAGAGGGCGTGCTCTAGCAGATTGCGCGCTAAAGCTGCGCGGCCGTGGCGATATCGACGAAGGAGTGCCGCGCCACCAGTTCCAGATCCTTGACCAGCTTCTCCATGGCGGCGGCGGTTTCCTCCATGAACTCGAAGCTGCCCTCTCGCAGCTCCAGGAGATGCTTGATATGGGCTTCCAGCTCGTCGCGCTCGCTTTGCGGCAAATCCGGGATGCGCAGCCGGAGATTGGTGAGGCGGATTTCCTCGTTACTGTCGAAGATGCCATTGAGCGGCGATGAGATGCGCAGCACCAGCGAGTGGATACGAGCGCGCAGACTGCCATCCCGCAGGTTGTACAGGTTCTCGCGGTTACGGTCGTAAATCCCGACCTCCTGCAGCGCCTGGCGCAGCATGCGCATGGTGACTGGGCCATAGGGATCGCCGATGCCTTTCACGCGCTTTGCGATGCGCAGGATGACGAGCAATGTGGCGAGAACTTCGCCGAAGAACAGCGCTGCGTGCTGCTCGCGGCGTTTCTTTTCGAAATGCCACTCGATCTGGGTGGCGGCGAGGCCACCGGCCGTGGCCAGCAACGCGCCCATCACAATCGCCCAGACCGTGCTGAAGTTGGAAATGAAGTCGTAGCTGTCCGGATCGAGTCTCATGCCGCACCCCTGAACGCGGCAGTGTATTCGGATTCGCCAGGTGGAAGGAAAGTGGGGAGCGCTTCTGTTGCCCGGTGCGCTCCCCGAAACCGCGCTTGTCTAACCTTGGTTAGGCAGCGAGGGCCATTTCGTTATCGTTGGCACCTGTACGATTAGCCCGATAACGGCGGATACCATACCGGACGA
>DASXGS010000168.1:0-2948 GCA_036488975.1 Rhizomicrobium sp.
GAGCCAGCGCAAATGGTTGGCCGGCGACGAATACACGCTCGCCGACATCTGCACCTACGCCATCGCCATGAGCGTGCCGCGCATGATGCCGGAAACCATGAACGAGAAAGACACGCCGCACGCGATGGCGTGGCTGCATCGCATGGAAGAGCGCCCAGCAGTGAAGAAAGTGATGGCGACGGCGCCCAAGCGGGGCATGCTTCCCACCAAGGAAGCGCACGACGCCGCGAAGCACGCGAAGGCGGGTTAGTTACAGAGGAACGAGATGACGAAGAGTCTGGAAAACCTGCTGAAGGGCAAGAACCCGGTCGATGTGCTGCGCCATTCGCAGACCGGGCCGAATGTCTATCCGGGCGTGAAGCCGGAATACACCAACTGGCGCGACGAGCAGATGGCCTGGCAGAAAACGGCCGTGCTGTTCAACCAGTCCTACCACATGGCCGATCTGGCCGTGGAAGGGCCCGATGCGCTGAAGCTACTGAACTATCTCGCGCCCAACAGCTTCAAAAGTTTTCAGCCGAACCGCGCCAAGCAGTTCGCGCCGGTGAGCCACGATGGATACCTCATCGGCGACGTGATCATGTTTTATCTCTCCGACTACAAATTCAATCTGGTGGGGCGCGCGCCGGCGCTCGAATGGGTGCAGTTCCATGCGGCGACCGGCAAATGGGATGTGAAAGTCGAACTCGATCAGCGCACGGCGCTGCGCACCGACGGCCGCCGCAAGGTGTACCGCTATCAGGTGCAGGGGCCGAACGCGATGAAGATCATCGCGAAGGCGCTTGGCGAACAGCCCGAGGAACTGAAGTTCTTCAACATGCGCCCGGTCAAGATTGCCGGCCGCGCGGTCACGGCGCTGCGCCACGGCATGTCCGGCCAGCCTGGCTGGGAATTGTTTGGCCCATGGGACGATGGCGAAGCGGTGCACGAGGCGCTGGTGCGCGCGGGCGAAGAGTTCGGCATGCGGCTGGTCGGCGGCCGCGCCTATTCCACCAACGCGCTGGAGTCGGGCTGGATTCCCTCACCACTGCCGGCCGTCTATTCCGGCGAGGCGATGAAGCCCTATCGCGAATGGCTCACCGACAGGAGCTACGAAGCGGCCGCATCGCTCGGCGGGAGCTTTGTGTCGGACAAGATCGAGGATTATTACCTGACACCGTGGGACATGGGCTATGGCGGCTTCGTGAAGTTCGATCACGATTTCATCGGCCGAGAAGCACTGGAGAAGAAGGCGCAAGAGCCGCATCGCAAGAAGGTCACGCTCGCGCTGAACAACGACGACGTGACCCGCGCAATGGCGACCCAGTTCAACAAGCAGGTCCGCGCGAAGTACTTCGACTCACCGAGCGCCGTCTACAGCATGCATCCTTACGATCAGGTGCTCTCCGGTTCGAAGTCGGCCGGCATTTCCACCTGGATCGGCTACAGCGCCAACGAAGGCAAGATGCTGACGCTCGCCATTCTGGACGAGGAATACGCCCATCCGGGTAACGAGGTGACGCTGATCTGGGGCGAGCCCGATGGCGGCACCACCAAGCCGACCGTCGAACCACATGTGCAGACGGAAATCCGCGGCATCGTCAGTCCGTCGCCGTACGTCGAAGTGGTGCGCCAGAGCTACGCGCCGGGCGGCTGGCGCGCCAAGGCGGAGGCCTGAACGCCTACGCAGGCGCGGGCATCTGGCCGATGTTCTTCGCGTAACGGTACTTCGGCATCATGAACCAGATCGCTGCGATCGCGAGATTGAGCACGGCTGTGATGAGGAACACGCTCGCATAGGTATGCGTCGTATCGTGGATCCAGCCGAACAGCGGCGCACTCAGCCCCGCGAACACATTGGTAATGGCGAACTGAACCGCCACGATTTCAGCCAGCGAACCGAGACCGAAAAATCGTGTCGCAAAGTAGGTTCCCATCGGGAACAGCGCGTTGAACGATAGCGCCCCCATGATAAGGATCGCTGCCAGCAGCGGCACGCCACCGAAGTGCGGCGACACCAGAAACGTCAGGAATGCGCCCAGTGCGGCAATGACGCAGATGGGCGCCGCGATCTTGGCGGTTTGAAAACGGTCAACCGCCCAGCCGCCGACCAGCGCGCCCGCAAAGGCGATCAGGATCGAGGTGGATTGCAGCGCCACCACCGTGGTCTGCGAAAATCCTTTCTCGACCAGCGCCGGCACCAGGTGCGGAAACATGCCGTTGAAGATGAAGAGGCCGAGGAAGGCGGCCAAGGTCGCAAGCCAGAACACCCAATCCTGCAATGCTTGCCAGATGGTCATTCCGGGAAGGTCAACCTTCGGCGGCGCAGCCACGTCTCGCGCCGCCAGCGCGCCCTTGCGCCATGAAAATTTCCCGGCGGTGCCGGTCTCGCCCGGCTCCTCCAGGGTGAAGAAGAGGATCGGAACGCAGATCAAGATCATGAGGCCGAACACGATGTACATCGTGCGCCAGCCTTGCGTCAGCAGCAGCCAATTGACGACCAGCGGAATGCCGGCGCGCGCAAGCGTGGTTTCGGCGGTGAGGATCGCCATCGCCTTGCCGCGATGCTGCGTGAACAGCGCGGCGACCACTTTGGTGTAGGTGACGCCGGTCGAACCGAACATGCCGAGCAGCGCGTACAGCAGATAGAATTGCCACAGCGCCGCGGTCTGGAATGCCATGCCCAAAGTCACAAGGGCGACCACTGTCGTACCGGTGAGCAGCACCGGCCGCACGCCAAACTTGTCGGCCATGCGCCCGATCGGCCAGAGGGACACCGCGCCGAAAAAGAACAGGAATGTCACGGCCCAGGAGAATTGCGCCGCCGTCCAGTGGAACTGTTTCGTCAGCGGCATCAGCATCAGCATGAGCGCGCTGTATGGAAGAATGCTGGTGCCGAAGCTTTGTCCGATGAGAATGCCGCCTGCGATCTTCAGCTTGCGGCGCGAGAAATCACCTTCCATCGCGAG
>DASXGS010000195.1:0-15332 GCA_036488975.1 Rhizomicrobium sp.
GGCTTCGCGACCGTGGGCGCCGGAACGGACGCAATCGTTTGACCGGATTGAGGCCCCGAAGGGCCGAGGAACAGGTAGTACACGCCATAGGCTATCAGGCCCAGTACGATCAGGGCGAACACGATCCAGCCGCGGCCCATCCGCGGCTCTTCCTCGATCTCTTTGAAGCCGGCAGTTTTGGAAGTCTCGTCCCGCCCGGCGATCTCGACCTTGAACCGTTCGACCGCCATGACCGGATCGAGGCCAAGATAGTCGGCGTAAGCTCGCACGAATCCGACTGCATAGGTACGCCCGGGCAGCGCGCTGATATTGTCGTTTTCCAGTGCCTCCAGATGGTCGCGACGAATCTTCAGCACGCTGGAAACGGTACTGATATCCTCGTTGCGCGAAATGCGCGCACCCCGCAACTCCTGCCCGATGGTTCCGAGCGGGGCATCGAAATCCGGCGGGACTTCGCGCAAATGCGGGCGGCGGCCCTCGGGTCCGTTCGAAATATTGATCTGTGTTACCTTGCCCATGGATGCCACTTCTGGCCCGCGGCACACCCGCGGATCAAGCCTGAAACGCTAGTCTAGGACATTTGGACGACGCGATTAAGGCAGAACCGGCGGTTTGCCGTCCTCGCTAGCCTCAAATGGCGTCTTGGCGACCGCGTCATGTTGGTGCGGCAGCTGGCCTGTAAACTGGTAAATGCGGGCGGCTCGCGACCACGACGTAATTGACGTCCGCGTCACGAGAGAGTCGCCATTGCCAGGTGAACGGATCGAAATTCATGCCGGCTGTGCGAAGCACCGTAAGGCTTTGGTCCTCAATCATGCGACCCAAACTACCCGGTGAAAGGAACCGGTTCCAGTCGTGGGTGCCGCGCGGCAGCCAACGAAGCACGTACTCGGCGCCAATTTTTGCGAGGGCCAGCGACTTAAGCGTCTTGTTGATCGTGGCGACGAACATCAGTCCGCCGGGCCTCAGCAGGCGCGCAGCCGTTTCGATGAACGCTCCCGTGTCGGCGACATGCTCCACGATCTCCATCGCCAGCACGAGATCGAAGCTTACTCCTTCTTCGGCCAATGATTCGGCCGTTCCGCAGCGATAGTCGACGACGATTCCGCCGCCGGCCGCATGCACTCTAGCCGCGCGCACGTTTTCTTCTGCTGCATCGCATCCAGTGACCGCAAAGCCGAGCCGCGCCATGGGCTCAGAGAGGAGCCCGCCCCCGCAGCCCAGATCGAGCAGGGAAAGCGCTTCGAAGGGATGCCGCGCTCGAACATCACGACCGAAATGTTCCGCCGCCATGTCGCGAATGAAATTCAGCCGGAGGGGATTGAACCTATGTAGAGGCGCGAATGGGCCGTTCGGGTTCCACCATTCGTCAGCCAGCAGCGCGAATTTCGCGATCTCCTGCGGATCAATGGACGAAGGACTCTCCACGGCAACCCAGCCTCAAAATGCAGGCCGACCATAGCAGATGCTGGGCCGGACCTTGTGCGATCTGTTAGCCGGAATGCCATTGAGCAGGCGGCACCCCGTGCGTAAGAAGGGATTTGGCAGCGCAGCATGAGTCCGGCCGATGGCGAAGATCGTGATGAAATTCGGCGGCACATCGGTCGCCGATCTTGATCGCATCCGTCATGTCTCAGGCCTCGTGAAGCGCGAGGCGGAAAAGGGCGAGCAGGTGGCCGTGGTGGTCTCCGCCATGGCCGGCGAGACGAACAAGCTGGTGGCGTGGACGCGCGAGTTGTCGCCCCTGCACGATGCCCGCGAATACGACGTAGTGGTCGCCTCCGGTGAACAGGTGACGTCGGGCCTGCTGGCCGTCGCGCTTTGCGCCCAGGGCATCAACGCCCGCTCCTGGATGGGCTGGCAGATTCCTGTCCGCAGCAGTGGGACGCACGGCTCAGCGCGCATTGAGAGCATCGACCCTACACTGTTGAACGAGCGGATGGGGCAAGGCCAGGTGGCGGTGATCGCCGGCTTCCAGGGCGTTGCGCCGGACAACCGCATCTCCACGTTGGGCCGCGGTGGCTCCGACACAAGCGCGGTGGCCGTGGCGGCGGCCATAAAGGCCGATCGCTGCGACATCTACACCGATGTCGATGGCGTCTACACGACTGACCCTCGCATCGTACCGAAAGCGCGGCGCCTTGCCCGAATCACCTACGAAGAGATGCTGGAGATGGCCTCGCTCGGCGCCAAGGTGCTTCAGACCCGTTCGGTGGAGATCGCCATGCTCTACCGCGTGCCGGTACGGGTGCTCTCGACTTTCGAGCCCGAGGGTGAAGGCACCCTTCTTTGTGATGAGGAAGACATCGTGGAAAAGAAACCAGTCACCGGCATCGCCTATTCGCGCGACGAAGCGAAGATCACGCTTCACCGCATTCCGGACAAGCCTGGCGTGGCAGCCTCCATCTTCGGACCGCTCGCCGACTCCGGCGTAAATGTGGACATGATCGTGCAGAACGTCTCGGAGGACGGGAAGAAGACCGACCTGACGTTCACCGTGAGCCGCAGCGAGTTGCACCGCGCGCTCGACGCAATCGAAAAAGCCGCGCCCGCGATCGGTTATCGCGATGTGACGCACGATGCGGGCGTTGCGAAAATCTCCATCATCGGCATCGGCATGCGTACCCATCCCGGCGTGGCGCAGACCATGTTCCGCACCTTCGCGGAGAAGGGCATCAACATCGAGGTGATCTCCACCTCTGAAATCAAGGTAAGCGTGCTCATCGCCGAGGAATACGTTGAGCTGGCGGTGCGTGCGCTCCACGCCGCCTATGAACTGGATATCGCCTGATGGTGGCTGTCGTGGCCGGCGGTCCACGAACCCTTCTCCGCCGCCTGCGCGAGATCATGGCGGAGCCCGCAAGCGCGCAAGCCCGCCTCGACAAGCTTGTGCGGGTCATCGCCAGCAACATGGTGGCGGAGGTTTGTTCCATCTACCTCCGCCGTGCCGGTAATGTGTATGAGCTGTTCGCGACGGAGGGGCTAAACCGCGCCGCTGTGCATCGCACGCGCCTGAAGCAGGGTGAAGGCCTGGTGGGCCTGGTCGGCGAAACCGCCGAACCAATTAACCTGAGCGATGCGCCATCACATCCGCAATTCTCCTACCGGCCGGAAACCGGCGAAGATCCGTACCGCTCGTTCCTCGGTGTGCCGGTGGTGCGCGGCGGCCAGGTCTATGGCGTGCTCACGGTGCAGAACCGCACTGCACGTCTCTACGACGAGGAAGAGGTTGAGGCGCTGCAAACAGTGGCCATGGTGCTGGCCGAAGTGGTGGCGCAGGGCGGGTTGTTCGATACGGCGGAGCTGGACGAACCGGAATTGCGCGCCGACCGGCCGCGTGCGTTCCGCGGCGAGCCGCTTTCGGAAGGCATCGCCATTGGCCGTGTGGTGCTGCACGAGCCGCGCGTGAAAGTGGAACGGCTGATTGCCGAAGACCCTCAACTCGAACTCGGCCGCCTCGACAAGGCGCTCAATGAGCTGCGCGCGTCCGTGGACCGCATGCTCGCTTCCACCGAACTCGATCTCACCGGCGAAAGCCGAGAGGTGATCGAAGCGTATCGCCTGTTCGCGCAGGACCGGGGCTGGCAGCAGAAACTCCGCGATGCGGTCCGAACCGGGTTGACTGCTGAGGCCGCAGTTGAGCGCGTACAGGACGAGTTGCGCCTACGCATCGCGCGCACCGGCGATAGCATGCTGCGCGAGCGATTGCACGATTTCGAAGACCTTGCTCGTCGGCTGCAACGCCATCTCGAAGGCGATGTCGAAACACAGAAGGAACTGGAGAAAGACTCCGTCATCGTAGCACGCGCTATGGGCCCAGCCGAACTGCTGGATTTCCCGCGTGACAGATTGATCGGCCTGGTGCTCGAGGAAGTAGCCCCCACCTCGCATGTGGCGATTGTGGCGCGCGCCATGGGCATCCCGTTTGTGGGGAATATGGAGGGAATTTCCGACAACGCGCGCGGCGGCGATCTCATTGTGGTGGACGGCGAAACCGGTGAGGCGCATCTGCGGGCACCGCCCGAAATCGTGCGCGCCTTCAGTACCCGCCGCTCGTTGCGCGAACAGCGCGCCGCCCAAATGGCGAAGGTGCGCGACCTTCCGGCTGTCACCAAGGACGGCGTGCACATCAATCTGATGATGAATGCGGGTCTGCTGATCGACCTACCGCATCTGACGGAATCCGGAGCGGACGGCATCGGCCTCTTCCGCACTGAGCTGCAATTCATGATCGGCGAAACGATGCCGCGGCTGCCGGATCAGATTGCGTTTTACAAAAGCGTAGTCGATGCGGCAGGCGACAAACCGGTGGTGTTCCGCACACTCGATCTTGGTGGCGATAAGATTCTGCCTTATGGCCGATGGGAGCGGGAAGAAAATCCCGCGCTGGGTTGGCGGGCGCTACGCATCGCGCTCGATCGCCCCGCCCTGCTCCGCTACCAAGTTCGAGCGCTGCTTGCAGCCTCCGCCGCACGAACACTGCGCATCCTGCTGCCGATGGTGAGCGATGTGGCGGAATTCAACTCCGCGCGCGCGCTGATCGACCGTGAAATCGAACGCGCCCGGTTGCTGCACCATTCACAACCCAAGCGCATCTTGGTGGGCGCGATGCTGGAGGTACCGGCGCTGATGTTCATGCTGCCGCAGCTGGTGCGCAGCGCCGATTTCGTCTCGATCGGTTCAAACGATCTGATGCAATTCGTTTTCGCAATGGACCGCACCAATCCCAGGGTCTCGCGCCGCTACGACACCCTGAACCCGGCCTCTCTGAGCCTGATACGTCAGATCGTGCGCAGTGCGGCGGACGCGGACGGCGACGTTTCGTTGTGTGGAGAGATGGCGGGGCGCCCGCTGGAGGCCATGGCGCTGATAGGGGTCGGGCTACACACGCTGTCCATGCAGCCGGCGAATATTGGCCCGGTAAAGATGATGGTACGCAGCATCAATGCCGGAGAAGTGGCTGAATTCATCGATCGGCTGTGCGGCCGTACCGATCACAGCCTGCGCCCGCGCCTCATGGCCTTCGCTGCCGAACGCGGCGTGGTGCTGAAGTGATCAGTTCGCCTCGTTGATATCCGGCGGCAGGGGCGCCACGTCGATGCCTTCTTCGACAAGGTCAGCGGCTTCTTCGAGCGACGCCTCGCCGTAGATGTGACGGTCTTCAGCGTCGCCGTAGTGAATCTTGCGCGCTTCTTCCGGGAATTTGCGGCCGACATAATCGGCGTTCTGCTCCACGTATTTGCGCAGGCCCGTCATGAACTGCCGCATCTTGCGCAGTTCTTCCGGCATGGCGGGAGCAGGAATCGGCGCGGCTTCGGCCGCCGAAGCAGCCGGCGTCTGCACCGGCACCGGTATACCCGATCGCATCTTCTCACCCACGCCGCTGGACAGCGAGGGCGCCATTGGAGCCTTGCTCACCTTCCGTGAATTGCACATCGGGCACAGCAGCTTGCCGCTCACCTTTTGCTCGTCGAAGGCGGCCATGCTGGCGAACCACCCTTCGAAGGTGTGGCCCTTTACGCAGGCGAGGCTATAGACGATCAAGCGAAATCCAATCGAATGACGTGTTCAACATAGAACATGGGGGTAAATGCCCGGTTCCGCAAGCAATCGAGGGCTTAGGGTGCTAGCCCATCCCGTTCCCTGCCGCCAACAGCCGCAGAGCGGCCCGATACCCTGGACGCAGCCCGGCTCCGCCGCCGCAGAATGGATGCCCTCCAGCCGCAATGGCAGCGAATCCCAGCGCGCACTACGGCCCTTTGAAGTCGCGGTCGTGCAGCAAGCTTGGCACGCGTTCGCGCGCAATCCTGACAGCATCGAAATCAATGTCGGCTACGATCAGACCGGGCTCGGTGCCACCATCCGCCAGAATTTCACCCCATGGCGCCACGATCAGCGAATGGCCATAGGTTTTGCGGCCATTAGCGTGCTTGCCGCCCTGTGCCGGCGCAATGACGAACGCGCCATTCTCGATAGCGCGCGCGCGCAAAAGCGCGTGCCAATGCGCTTTGCCGGTCGTTTCGGTGAACGCGCTCGGTACCGCCAATATAAAAGCGCCGTTTTGTGCGAGGCGACGATACAGCTGCGGAAAGCGCAAATCATAGCAGATTGAAAGCCCAAGTCTGCCCCACGGCAGATCGGCCACCATAGCCCGGTCGCCTCCCGCCACCGTGCTGGACTCGCGATAGCTTTCGCCGCTCGGCAGATCGACATCGAACAGAAAAATCTTGTCGTAGCGGGCCGCGATCCGCCCTCCGGGATCGATGAGGAAGGAGCGGTTCGCCGTTTTCTGCTCGTTCACCTTGATCGCCAGCGAACCGATCAGCATCCACAAGCCGAGCTCTTCCGCCAGGGCACGAAAACGGGGAAGCGCTGGATCGCTCTCTTCCGGAAAGCTCTTCTCGAGCTTTGCGCCGCCGTCCGGAGCCATCAGGGTGGTGTTTTCCGGCGTGGCGACGAATTCGGCTCCCCGCCCTTTGGCTTCACGGATGAATTCGCTTGCCACGCGGATATTCTCTTCCACATCGTCGGAAGACCGCAGCTGCACGCAGGCAGCGCGAAAGCTCATGCGGCCGCGCTCAGGATCGGGTCGAGTTCGCCAGCGCGCTCTAGCGCATAAAGATCGTCGCAACCGCCCACATGCCGCTCGCCGATGAAGATTTGCGGCACCGTGTAGCGACCGCTGGCGCGCTTCTCCATGTCGTGTCGCGCTTCCACATTCATGAACACATCGATCTCTTCGAAGCTGACGCCTTTTTTCCGCAACAGCGCTTTCGCGCGCACGCAGTACGGACAGATGGGGGTGGTGTAGATGGTGATATTCGGCATCGACTCGGTCGCCGGTACAGGGCCGCCCCTATATAACGTGCGGCAGCGGGCGAGCAACGCGGGCAACCGTCAATACCAACACTTTTGCAGCTCCCGCCCGCTTGAGCGCCTTCGCGCAGGCCTGAATGGTGGCGCCTGTGGTCAGCACGTCATCGATCAGCAGCACCGTGCAACCGGAAATGGCGGCTGCGCGCCTTTCCGCCACCTTGAAGGCGCCACGAACGTTGCGCTGACGCGCCTTTGCCGAGGGCATGTTGCCTTGGCTGGGCGTAGCGCGAGTGCGCATCAGCACAAAGGGATCGAAGGGTTTGCCGGCCATACAGGCCAGCCGCTGGGCGATCAGCGCAGACTGGTTGTAACGGCGCATCCACAGCCGCCAGCGATGTAGTGGCACCGGGACGATGGCATCGCATTGCTCGAGCAGCGGCTGCCCCGCTCGTTTCAGCCACAGGGCGAAGAGCTGCGTGAGTTCCAGCCGGTCGGCACGCTTGAGCGCAAGAATCACGCCCTTGCTGGCATCGTCGTAGGCCAGGGCGGCGCGGGCGCAATCGAAGGCGGGTGGGTGCGCGAGGCACGAGGCGCACAGCGAATCGGTCCCGGGATCGAGCTCGAACGGGAGTCCGCAGGTGCTACACATCGCTCCGTCGAAGAAAGTGAGGCTTTTCCAGCAGGTGGCGCAGAGCGCTCGCGGCTCAGATACGGGCGCACGGCACACAAGGCACAGCGGCGGATAGACGAGATTGAGGACAACCCGGCCGGCCTGACGCGCCACCGCGGCCAGCCTATGCGGAGTCTCGAAAGCGGCATCCATAGCGCCTACTCTAGTCGCCATGATGAACAAACGCGATTCAGATGGGCCGCCGCAGATCTTCGATCGCGCCCTATATGCGCGGCGGCGGGCCCGCGCGTCCGGGACGGACTTTCTGGTACGCGATGTCGCCGTTCATATCGCCGAGCGGATCGCAGCGGTTAACCGGCGCTTTCATTGTGCGCTGGATCTTTCATCGCGCAAGGCAAGCTTCGCGGAGCTAGAACCGCTGGCCGATCGCTGGACGCGGACCGCGTTTTGGGCAAGCGGCGCGCCAATGGTCGCAGACGAGGAAGCGCTTCCGTTCATCGAGCAATCCTTCGATCTGATCGTCAGTGTTTTGTCGCTGCACGCTGTCAACGATTTGCCCGGTGCCTTGGTCCAAATCCGGCAGGCTCTCAAGCCGGATGGGTTATTTTTGGCCGCGCTGTTCGGCGGGGAAACGCTGAAACAACTCCGTGAGGCGCTGTTGGCGGCTGAAAGCGAGATCACGGGCGGTACCACGCCACGCGTCGCGCCGTTTGCCGATGTGCGCGATCTGGGCGCCCTGCTGCAGCGCGCGAGCTTTGCCTTGCCGGTGGCCGATGTGGAACGCACCACGGTGCGCTACCGTGAATTCAGCACGCTCGCCCGTGATCTTCGCGCGCTGGGCGAGACAAATTCCTTGCATGGGCGCTCACGCAAATTCCTCCGGCGCGATATGCTCGCCACCGCACTGGCGCACTATCAGCACGCGCATGCCGAGGCGGATGACCGTTTCCGCACCACGTTCGATGTCGTTTATCTGACCGGCTGGGCACCGGATGACACCCAGCCGAAGCCGCTGCGGCCTGGGTCGGCGCGCGCCCGCCTCGCAAACGCGCTTGCCACGCATGAACTGCCCGCGGGAGACGCCGTGCCTACTGGAACCCGGTGAGCACACTCGAGAAATCGCGTTCCAAGCTGCCCCTAATCGAGATGATGGCCGTCAGGATGACGATGGAGATGATCGAAGCGATCATCGCATACTCGATGGCGGTTACGCCCCGTCTATCGACTGGAAACCGGATCAGAGAAGGTCGCGCAGCATGGGAATGAGCGGCACGTCGGCGGGCGGCATAGGCCATGAAACCAGATCCTTCGGCCGCACCCACCGGATCGCCGTATGCTCGTGCGCCGTGGGGATCCCCACCCAACGGCGGCACACGTAGAGCGGCATCAGCAGCTGAAATTCCGGATAGGTGTGGGATGCGAAGGTGAACGGCGCGAGACAGGCTTCTTGCACCGTGATGCCAAGCTCCTCGCGCAGCTCCCGGATCAACGCTTCTTCGGGTCGCTCCCCCGGCTCTACTTTCCCGCCCGGAAATTCCCATAGCCCCGCCATCGCTTTCCCCGGCGGACGCTGTGCGATGAGCACACGGCCGTCCGGATCGATCAGTGCA
The DNA here is from genome assembly GCA_036488975.1 of Rhizomicrobium sp. Lineage (GTDB taxonomy): Bacteria > Pseudomonadota > Alphaproteobacteria > Micropepsales > Micropepsaceae > Rhizomicrobium. Next base: position 9,058 of record DASXGS010000195.1, read on the forward strand.
CACGCCGCTACCAGTACCAGTTTGTCCATGGACTGTCCCCAAGCATCGACGGTCGCACTTAATGGCGTATTAAGAGATGACGCAGCGTTCATCCAGTAACGTTGACCGCTGCACGGTGCAGTCATTTGCGCTTCTGCAACTCAGCTGCGGTAGCTGCCGTTGATGCGGATGTAGCCTTCGGTGAGATCGCAGGTGTAGATGCGCGCCGCACCGTTGCCGAGGCCGAGGCCGACGGCGATTTTCACTTCGGAGGCAGCGACGGCTTTGGTGGCGGCGGTCTCGTTGTAATTCGGAGCGCGTCCGCCATTCTCCGCCACCAGCTCCTTGCCGAACCAGATCTTCAGCTGGTCGCGGTCGGCCGGCTCCCCCGCCTTGCCCACTGCCATCACCACGCGCCCCCAGTTGGCGTCGTTGCCGGCCATCGCGGTCTTCACCAGCGGCGAGTTGGCGATGGACAATGCAATCTTCCGCGCCGACTCATCGGACGTGGCGCCGCTAACATCCACCTGGATCAGTTTCTGCGCGCCTTCGCCGTCGCGCACTACCTGCAGCGCCAGATCGAGCAGCACCGCATTCAGCTTGCGGCGAAAATCCGTGAGCCGTTTGTCGCCCGCTTTGTTGATCGCAGGGTGCTGCGCGCCTTTGCCGGTGGCGAACAGAAGCAGCGTGTCGCTGGTTGAGGTGTCGCTGTCCACCGTGATGCTGTTGAAGGAGTGCTTCACGCCTTCGTTCAACAGCTCCTGCAACGCCGCTGCAGGGATATTTGCGTCGGTGAACACGAAGGAAAGCAGCGTCGCCATATCCGGGGCAATCATGCCGGAGCCCTTGGCGATGCCATTGATCGTCACGCGGCGGCCATCGATCTCCGCCGCGGCAGTTGCCAGCTTCGGATACGTGTCGGTGGTCATGATGGCTTCGGCAGCGGCGCGCCAGCCTTCGGCGGCTCCGCTTTCAGCGAGCATCCCCAGGATTCGTGTGATCTTCTGCGCCGGCAGTGGCTCGCCGATCACGCCGGTGGACGCCAGAAACACCTCGCGCGTACTGCAGCCGACACTCGCCGCCGCCGACTGCGCCACCGCCATCGCGCCCTCCGTGCCGGCCTTGCCCGTGAAGGCATTGGCGTTGCCGCTGTTCACTACCAATGCCCTTGCGGTGCCATTCGGCAGCTGAAGGCGGCACCACTCCACCGGCGCCGAAGCCGTTCTCGAGCACGTAAACACTCCTGCCGCCTGCGTACCTGGCGCCAAGGTCACCAGCAGGACGTCGGTGCGACCGCGGTACCGCACGCCCGCTGCCCCGGTTGCCAGTCGCACCCCGGCCAAGGGAGGAATCTTCACAAATGATTTTGGCGCCAGCGGCGAGCGTGGGAAGGCTCGCGCCGCCTTGGCAGGCGCCGTTGTCTTCGCGGATCTCTTCGCCGCCAGCTTTGCCGAGCACCCCTTCATAGCCGCTTCACAATTTTGGCGGCGCAATAGGGCCAAATTGGCCTGAATTGACAAGGGGGAAGCCGCTTCCTATCTCTCCCACGCCGCGCGGCCGGGGCACCATCCGGCCGCCTTGCGCATGCCGGAACAGCGCCGGCCGCCCCGTTCAGAAGGTCAGTCCATGCTCGGCTTCAACGCCATCGCGCAGCGTTTTTTCGGCTCGGTCAACGAGCGAAAGCTCCGGCCCCTGTTCAAGAGGGTAGAGGAAATCAACGCTCTGGAGCCTCGCTTCCAGGCGATGACCGACGAGGAACTCATGGCCATGACGCCCGCCTTCCGCGAGCGACTGGCAAAGGGCGAAACACTCGACGATCTGTTGCCGGAAGCCTTTGCAGTGGTGCGCGAGGCGGCCAAGCGCACCCTCGGCCAGCGCCATTTCGATGTGCAGCTGGTGGGCGGCATGGTGCTGCACGAAGGCCGCATCGCAGAAATGAAGACTGGCGAAGGCAAAACGCTGGTCGCTACCCTGCCCGTTTATCTCAACGCGCTCGCCGGCCGCGGCGTGCATGTGGTGACCGTGAACGACTATCTCGCTCGGCGCGACGCCGACTGGATGGGTCAGATCTACACTTTCCTCGGCCTCAAGGTCGGCTGCATCGTCCACGGCCTCACGGACGAGGAACGCAAGGAAGCTTACGGCGCCGATGTAACCTACGGCACCAATAACGAATATGGCTTCGATTATCTGCGCGACAACATGAAGTATTCCATCGCAACCATGGCGCAGCGCGAGCACGCCTACGCCATCGTGGACGAAGTAGACTCCATTCTGATCGATGAAGCGCGCACGCCGCTCATCATTTCCGGCCCGACGGACGATCAGACCGAGCTTTACCGCAATGTCGATGCGCTGATCCCAAAGCTCGAAAAAAGCGATTTCGAACTGGACGAAAAACAGAAGACGGTAACGCTTACCGAAACCGGCAACGAGCGGATGGTCGAGCGGCTGCGCGAAGCAGGCCTGCTGGAAACCGGCGATCTCTACGACATCGAAAACATCACCATGGTCCACCATGTGAACCAGGCGCTGAAAGCGCACAAACTGTTCCTGCGCGACCGGGACTACATCGTGAAGGACGGCAAGGTCGTCATTATCGACGAATTCACCGGCCGCATGATGGAAGGCCGGCGCTACTCCGAAGGCCTGCACCAGGCGCTGGAAGCCAAGGAGAACGTGAACATCGAGCCGGAAAACGTCACGCTGGCTTCCATCACCTTCCAGAACTACTTCCGGCTGTACGACAAGCTCGCGGGGATGACCGGCACGGCGCTCACCGAAGCCGCCGAGTTCATGGACATCTACAAACTCGACGTGATCGAGGTGCCCACCAATCGGCCCATGATCCGCGTGGATAGCGATGACGAAGTCTATCGCACCGTCGACGAAAAATACGACGCCATCATTAAGCTCATTGAAGAAGCACAGAAGCGCGAGCAGCCGGTGCTTGTCGGCACGACTTCCATCGAGAAATCGGAGCAGCTCTCAGGGCTGCTGAAAAAGAAGAAGATCAAACACAATGTGTTGAACGCACGTTATCATGAACAGGAAGCCGCCATTGTGGCGCAGGCGGGTGTCTCTGGCACAGTGACCATCGCCACCAACATGGCCGGTCGCGGTACCGACATTCAGCTCGGCGGCAACGCCGACATGCGCATCAAAAACGAACTCGGCGGAATTGTGGATGAAGCCGAGTTCGCGCGCCGTGCCGACGAGATCCGGGCCGAAGTGGCGGCCGACAAGGAGCGCGTGATCGCCGCGGGCGGCCTCTACATCACTGGTACCGAGCGGCATGAAAGCCGTCGCATCGACAACCAGCTGCGCGGGCGATCCGGCCGTCAGGGCGATCCCGGCGCCTCCAAATTCTTCCTGAGCCTGCAGGACGACCTCATGCGCATCTTCGGTTCGGAGCGCATGGATTCGATTCTCACGCGCTTGGGACTCGAACAGGGCGAAGCCATTGCGCATCCCTGGGTGAACAAGGCGCTGGAGAAGGCGCAGCAGAAGGTCGAAGCGCGCAACTTCGAGATCCGCAAGAACATCCTCAAATACGACAACGTGCAGCACGATCAGCGTAAGGTGATCTTCGATCAGCGTCGCGAGATCATGCGGGCAGACGATGTCAGCGACCAGATTGCCGATTTCCGCGCCCAGGTGGCGGAGGATCTCGTGGCGAAGCACATCCCCGAAAAGGCCTATGCCGAGCAGTGGGACGCCGCCGGGCTGCATGACGAGGTGGAAAAAATCTTCGGAGTCGATCTTCCGATTGTCGATTGGACGAAGGAAGAAGGCATCGCGGAAGAAGAAGTTCGCGAGCGCGTGCTGAAGGCGGTGGACACCCGCGCGGCCGAGCGTGCAGCGAATGTTGGCCCCGATCTGATGCGCTACATCGAGAAATCCATCCTGCTCCAGACCTTGGATCACGACTGGCGCGAGCACATCGTGAACCTCGATCACCTGCGCCAGTACGTGGGCCTTCGTGGCTACGGCCAGCGCGACCCGCTCAACGAATATAAGAGCGAGGCGTTCGAGCTGTTCGAGGCGCTGCTCGCCAAGATGCGCACTGGCGTGGTGCAACAACTCATGCACTTACAAGTCAACATGGAAGCGCCGCCTCCTCCGATGGAGCTTTCGCTTGGCCCCATGCAGGCCTCGCACATCAATCCGCTCACCGGCGAGGACGAAATGTCGCCGGGCGAACCGCAGTTCCGCGTCTCGCGCTACGAAGACGTGCCGGTAAACCCGAACGATCCCTCGACCTGGGGCAAGGTTCAGCGCAACGCGCCCTGCCCCTGCGGTTCAGGCCGCAAATTCAAGCACTGCCACGGCGCACTGGTTTAGCTGCGCCCGCGCCCATTCGCCAAAGCTCAAGCGTTAAACACGGCGCCGCGAGCGGGCGATGAGACAATGCCACAATGGCGTTTTTGGCCCTGCGCTATGGCGGGGGAATCCGAGACTTCGGCACTGCCGCATGATCATCATCTTCGATCTGGAGCGAAAGTTCTCTGACGGAGAGAAAGATGAGAGATCACGTATCTCGTGCAAAGTGCCTCGCCGGCGCCACTCTGTTGTGCTTGGCCACAGCGGCAACCGCTTTGGTTTCGGCAATGCCTGCATCGGCGCAGACGGCCGCGGCTTCGCAGCCGGGTTGTTCCATCGCAAACATGACCCCTTCTTCGAACGCGACGAACGGCGTAGCCGGGGCATTGGGATTCGCCTGTGTGGCCGATCTCGATGGAAACGGAACCTCCGAGATGGTCGTGGGTGCCATGTTCGACATCTCCGGCCAGGGCGGATATCTGCTCTACATCACAAATAACGGTGTGATTCGCAAAAAGGTGTGCTGGGGCAGCGCGGGATGCCCTAGTTCGCCACCACGATCCCAGCCGGCGGATTGAACGGATTTCGATACCCACTCACGTCAGGGCAATCGCGCTGCGGTGTTCCGCAGGTCGCTGGGTGAAGCATCGAAGCGCGCGCGAAACCAGCGATTGAAATGCGAGAGGTCGCGGAAACCGCACTCGAACGCAATATCGCTGATGCGTTTGTGCGCGAAGCGGGGGCTTAGCAGCATGGATCGTGCCTGTTTCAGCCGCGCATCGCGCACACACTCCGTGAACGTTGTGCCGGCTTCCTCGAACAGCCTCTGCACATGTCGCGAAGAGAGCCGGTGCCGCGACGCGATGCTCTCGATGGTTATATCGGCGTGGAGCTTCTCCGCGATATCTTTCTGAACCGCGGCCAGGCGCGCTGCGCGAACGCCGCGACGTCGCTCCCGTTTGGCTGCGTCCTGCATCGGGCAAAGTGCCAGCGCCAGCAGATCGTATACATGCGCTACTGCAAGGTGCTGCAGCTCGGCCGGTGCGCCAGCAGCCTCTCTTCTGAGAATGTCCACGTAACCGGCGAGCAGCCTCAGGGCAGCGCTCGACGCTGGCACCGGACGGCCTGCGCAATCTGCGAGCTCGGGCAGTAGCCGACTCAGCGCGTTGTTCGGAAAGGTGAGGCTTACCATGGCGCCTTGCCGCGGTAGCGCGAGCACGCCGGGTTCGCAGCACGCGATCAGAATGCCGTCGTTCGGCTCAAGTCTGATCTCGCGGCCGCCTCGCTCGCCGAACCCGGGCGAGGCGGACCACTGAAAGGCGAAGCCATCTTTCCCATCGGCGAGAAGCGGCGGCGTGCGGCTGGCGCGGACAGGCGAGTTGCGTGCCCACACGATGTTGAGTCCCGGCAGCTGCCGGATGCACATATCGGTGCGGAATGGCCGCTCGCCGAGCGTTTCGACATCCATTCCGAGCACGTTTCGCGCGAAGACTTCGCGAAACATATCGACCCGGTGCCGCGCCGGCAGCGTTTCTGTCGAAAACCGGATGTCGCCCGCGCCGGTCGGGCGCGCACCATCCGTTTCCAATCCGACCGTCGACTCTGACATGCCGGGCGCCCCCGAATACTTGTCAGTATTATGCCGCAAACCCGAGTCGTTTTCAGCCCCCCTGTCGTTTTTCGCCAAGACAATTTGACGGGAAAAGCAGGATTCCGCGGGTCCCCGGGCTGGCCCAGCAGTACCTCTATCTGGTTCTGAACAATTTCTGCTCACTGCCAGGCTGCAAAAACGGCGCGTCCGCAGGCAGCGGTCACTATGGATATCCACGGCAATCTTTATTGTGCGCCGTTGATCGTGGCACCGCGCGCCAGACGGCGCGGTGCTAGCCATCCTCGCCCGAAGCATTCTACCTTCCGCACCGCGCGAATCCTCCCGGGAATTCCATGCTGAACGTCTGCCCAAGCGTGCACGG
>DASXGS010000280.1:0-5393 GCA_036488975.1 Rhizomicrobium sp.
GACGGTGTCAGCCAGCAGGCGGCGCATTTCCGCGGCGATGGGCGTGAGCTTGGCAACCGCCAGATCGGCGAGTTCGCCTTTGAATTCGGAAAATTGGCGCCCGGTGAATTGCGCGATCACATCCGCGCGAGGCCGGTCCGAAAGCGCGGCGTAGATGTTTACGAGGTTCTCCGCTTCAGGACGGCCCTCGAATCCCTTGTCGCTGTCCGGCAGGGGAGCAGGATCCGTGCGAGCCTTGCGGATTTTCTGCGCGATGGTGTCGGCATCGTCTGTCAGGTTGATCCGCGAATAGTCGCTTTCGTCCGATTTGGACATTTTTTTCGTGCCGTCGCGCAGGCTCATCACGCGGGTGCCCGCGCCCACGATCACCGGCTCTGGCAGCGGGAAGAAATCCGGCACGTCGTAGTCAGTATTGAACTTCTGGGCGATGTCGCGCGACAACTCGAGGTGCTGTCGCTGATCTTCGCCGACCGGGACATGTGTCGCTTTGTAAACGAGAATGTCCGCCGCCATCAGCAGCGGATAGGTGTAGAGGCCGACGGAAGCGCGCTCCTTGTGCTTGCCGGATTTCTCCTTGAACTGCGTCATGCGGTCGAGCCACCCGAGCCGCCCGACACAGTTGAACACCCAGGCAAGCTCCGCGTGCTCTGCCACGCGGCTCTGGTTGAAGAGAATGCTGCGCTGTGGATCGACGCCCGCGGCGATATAAGCAGCTGTAACCTCGCGCGTGGCCGCCGCCAGCTCATTTGGATGCCGATAGCCGGTGTCTTGCGTGATGGCATGCATGTCCACGACGCAATAGAGGCATGGCATCTGGTCCTGAATTTTCACCCAGTTCTTCAGCGCGCCCAGATAGTTACCGAGGTGCAGCACATTGGTGGGCTGCATGCCGGAAAGGACGAGCTGTGGGTGCGCGGTCATCAAAGAGCCTGAAGCTACAAAGGGCGTGGGTTATGCCGTCAGGCGGTTGCGGCTTCAAGCGGCACGCTTTCCAGCCTCGCGAGCAAATACCCTTCGATGCTCTTCAGCCGGTCTTTATGCGTGACCTTGTGTCCGTACGCATCGCGCACATAGAACACATCCACGGCCTTTTCGCCGTAGGTGGCGACCATGGCGGAGGAAATCGACAGCCCCGATTCGAAGAGCGCTCGCGTGATATCGTAGAGCAGACCCGGGCGGTCGGCCGCTTCCACTTCCACGATTGTTGCCACTGCCGATGCCGAATTGTCGAAGCGCACGCGCGGACGAACCTGGAACGTGCCAGCGCGTTTGCGGGCGATCGATCTCGGTTCCGCCGCGCGCGGGGTTATTTCGCCAGCGAGCGTGCGAAGCAGATTGGCGCGCAGCCGCTCGATACGGGAGGGATCGCCGAACGGGCCGCCTTCCGCGTCCTGCACGGAAAAAATGTCCAGTGCGAGGCCGTCGGTGGTGGTGAAGATTTTCGCATCCACAATGGAGCCGCCGGAAGCCGTGATCCCGCCGGCGAGCGCCGAGAAGAGGCCCGGCCGATCCGCAGTGGCGAGCGCAATGTCGGTGATCGCACGGAAGGTGTTGCTCTCTGCAATCAGCGCCAACGGCTCGTCCGATCCCTGTAAGCTATGAACAAGCCGCGCGTGGCGCTCATGTGTCGCCGCATCGAAGGACATCCAATACGCGTCGGAATGGCGCGCGAGCGCCGCAACTCGCGCCGTTTCGGGAAGATCGGCAACACGCTTGGCGAGCGCCGCCTTAGTTTCTTCAATCAGTGCCTGCCGGCCATGGATGCCTTCGCGACCGGTCATGGCTGCCTCGGCCTCTTGATAAAGCTCGCGCAGCAGCTGGCCCTTCCACCCGTTCCACACACCCGGGCCAACAGCCCGGATATCGGCCACTGTCAGCACTAGAAGCAACCGCAACAGTTCCGGCGATTGCACCTTTTCGACGAAATCGCGTACCGTCTTGGGATCGCCGATGTCGCGCCGCTGCGCGGTGTCGCTCATCACCAGATGGTTGCGCACCAGCCAGATCACCGATTCGGTCTCTTCCGCCGACATACCCCAGCGTGGGCAAAGGCGCACGGCGATGTTCGCGCCCTCGTCGGAATGATCGCCCGCCAGGCCTTTCGCAATGTCGTGCAGCAGGGTCGCCACATAGAGCGTCGCGCGTGACTTGAGACGGGGCACCAGTTCGCTCGCGAGTGGGTGTTCGCTTTTCAGCGCGCCGCGTTCGATGGCCGCGATGTTGCCGACCGCTCGGATCAGGTGCTCGTCCACGGTGTAGTGGTGGTACATGTTGAATTGCATCAAGCCGACCACGCGGCCGAATTCCGGAACGAAGCGCCCGAACACGCCGGATTCATTCAGCCAGCGGAGTGTTTTTTCCGGATCGCGGCGGGAGGTGAGGATGCCGAGAAAAATCCGGTTCGCTTCGGGGTCCGAGCGTAAGGTGTCGTCGATCAAATCGAGCGAGCGCGTAATTTCGCGCAGCGCCGCGGGATGCACATCGACGCCGCGCTCATCCGCTTCGGCGAAAATGCGCAGCAGGTTGGCGGGATCCTGCCGAAATATCTCGGGCTTCGCGTTCAGTCGTCCGTTTTCGACTATGAACGGATCGGTGCTGCGCACCTTCAGGAAGGCTGTGAGGCGCGACAGCACCGGCGGCTTTGCTTTCTGGTTTTGCGCTTCCAGCGCTGCGCAGAAGATGCGGGTGAGATCGCCGACATCCTTGGCCACGAGGAAGTAGCGGCGCATGAAGCGCTCCATGGATTCGCGCTGCGAACCACCGTAGCCGAAACGGCGCGCCAACTCCGGCTGCACATCGAAGGATAAGCGCTCTTCGGGGCGGCCGGTGAGGTAGTGCAGATGAAATCGCACCTGCCAGAGGAACGCTTCGGCACGCTGGAAGACGAGGTATTCCTCTCGCGTGAACACGTTATGCTGCACCAGCTCGGCGGGATCGTCGACGCCGTAGAGGTATTTTCCGATCCAGTAGAGCGTCTGCAGATCGCGTAGGCCGCCCTTGCCTTCCTTCAGGTTGGGTTCGACCAGATAACGGCTCTCGCCCTGGCGGAAATGGCGCTCGCCGCGTTCCGCAAGCTTCGCCGACACGAAATGCAGCGCGGTGCCGGCGGCCACCTCCGTGCGGAAGCGCCGGCGTAGCTCTTCGAACAGTGTGTGTTCGCCCCAGACGTAACGCGCCTCCAGAATCGCCGTGCGTATGGTGATGTCCTGTTTGGCAAGACGAATGCATTCGTCCAGCGAGCGGGTGGCGTGCCCCACCTTCAGGCCCATGTCCCACAACATCTGCAGGATGAATTCTATGACGCTTTCGCCCCACGCGGTTTGCTTGTAGGGACGCAGGAACAACAGGTCGATATCGGATTGAGGCGCCAATTCGCGCCGTCCGTAGCCGCCGGTGGCGATGATGGCGATTCGCTCTGCCTGTGTCGGGTTCTGCGCGTAGTAAAAGTGCTTGCTGACGAGATCGTAGAGTACCTGCACGACAACGTCTTGAATGTCCGATAGCGCGCGCGCCGCCGCCAAACTCTCGATGCGACCGGCCTCGAAGCGGTGTTGAATATCGGCGCGGGCAGCCTGCAGCTCGGCCTTCAGCGTCTCCAGCGCTTCCTTCTGCAGCCTCGCCTTGTCGGGCTGCGCGCGCGCAAGCGCGGAGAGATCGCGCCGGAGCGCATCCCCGTCGATCAGCGTGGTTCGTTCCGGTTTCTGGTAACCCACGAGGCCTGCCGCTCATCGCGTCCGGCAGATGGAAAGCCGCCGCAGCCGCGAATGCAAGCGCAGGGCGCGAACCGTCTACATCTTCGGGGGAAGGGGTTGCCGCTCGTCCTTGCTCAGCCAGCGATAGATAAAGCCGGCAACACCAGCGCCGACCAAGGGCGCGAGCCAGAAGGCCCACAATTGGGTGAGGGCCCAGCTCCCCTGGAAAATCGCGACGCCCGTTGAGCGTGCCGGATTGACCGATGTGTTCGTCACCGGAATCGAAATCAGGTGGATCAGGGTGAGCGCTAGCCCGATGGCGAGGGGCGCAAATCCGGGCGGTGCTTTGTCGGATGTCGCCCCCAAGATCACCAGCAGGAACATGGCGGTGAGCACGGTTTCGCAGATCAGGCCTGCAACGAGAGAGTAATGCTGCGGCGAGTGCTCGCCATAACCGTTCGAGGCGAAACCGGTGGACGCATCGAAGCCGTCGGTGCCGCTCGCGATCGCATAGAGAACCGCGCCGGCGACCGCCGCGCCCAGCACCTGCGCGATCCAATATGGAATTACGTCGCGCGCGGGGAAGCGGTTGGCAGTCATCAGGCCGAACGTCACCGCCGGGTTGAAATGCGCGCCAGAGATATGGCCGAACGCATAGGCGCCGGTCAGCACCGTCAAACCGAAAGCGAGCGCGACACCCGCATATCCGATACCGACATCGGGTACGCCGGCTGCGAGCACAGCGCTGCCGCAACCTCCCAGGACTAGCCAGAATGTTCCGATAAATTCCGCCGCCAGTTTGCGCGACATGCCCATGTTGCACCTACCCCCCTGTGGCCCCAAGATAATCTATCTGCCGATGGACCGAATGCCTACTAACCTTTGGTCTGACCTCTTAGCCAGTCGAGATAATCGGAATTGCCGCCTGCGATCGGCAGGACAAGGAAGCAGGGCGTTGTGTAAGGATGCAGCGGCCGCGCTGCCGCGATCACCTCGTCCACCTTAGCGCGCCGCGTCTTGATGAAGGCCGCGATCTCCTGGCCGGATTCCAGCTTGCCCTCCCATTCATAGATCGAATGGATCGGCGGGTAGATGTTCACGCAGGCCGCCAGCCGCTGCACCACCAGCAATTCCCCCACACGGCGCGCCGCCGTCTCGTCCGGAAATGTGGAGTAGATGAACACGAATTCGCTGTCGTTCATCGGTCAGCCTTGTTGAGCACCCATGCGTTCGCCGCTACTCTACGCAGCAGGGGCTTTCGATGACAAAGCATTCGATTGGACTGGCCTTGGCGGCGGCGCTCCTGTGGAGCGCGCCCTCGCGTGGAGACTCGAATATGGCGCATATCACAGGCGTAGGCGGCATCTTCTTCAAGTCACCGGACCCGAAGAAGCTGGCGGCGTGGTATCGCGACGCGCTGGGCGTGAAGATCGAGAGTTGGGGCGGCGCGATGTTGCCCTACGACGCCAAGGACCATCCGCCGGTCCTGGTGTGGAGCCCGTTTGCGTCCGACACGAAGCATTTCGCGCCGTCGAGCCGCGAGTTCATGATCAATTTCGCGGTGGACGATATGGACGGCTTCATCGCCATGCTGAAAGCCAAGCACGTCGAGATCCTGAAGCGCGACGATGATTCCGATCCTTCGGGGCGCTTCGCCTGGATCATGGATCCCGACGGCACCAAGATCGAACTCTGGCAGCC
>DASXGS010000293.1:0-21495 GCA_036488975.1 Rhizomicrobium sp.
CCACCCTGTCCGCCACGAGTTACATCTGTTTTGGCGTGGCGTCCGATCGCACACGATGGGTGCAGCCCGCATGAGTATGATGCAGAATCAAATGAGCGTGCCGCAGACGACCAACACCGCTGGACCAACTTGGGTGGAGGATCACGCCTAGCCTAACCAACCAACTTTGCGGAGTAGCGACAATCCACGGTCATGGCTGGCAAGCATGCGATCAGTGCTGTGGCCGACGACTGAAAGATTCGGAGTGTGCCGGCGCGGCCCGAGTACCGGCAACCCTCGATTGGGGCGAATTTAGTCCGCGGGGACCGTGACCCGTACAGGGAGCGTGCCGCGGGTCCGCGACACGGTATCCTCCCTCAATTTCAGCATGCAGTGCATTTGCGCAATTGCAGCATCGGTCCCTCGGAACGCGATAAGCCTTCGCGCGAGGGCCTCCTCGAGGCGCGAATATCCCGTCCAGACCTTTGTGAAGGCACCCAAGTCCGCTTCGATCAGTACATCGACATGCTGTCCGGGGTCTTTCAGACATACCTCAATCTCGTCCTGCCGGATCAGCAGCCACCAATGGCGCGGGTTTCGGCTGCCTTTGGGGGTGCCGCGGAAATCGAAGTGCATGACAAATTCCTGCGGGGCAATATCTTTCTGATCGATGTGCTGGCGTATTGCCCAGATCAGCAGCTTGGAATCGAGATCGCCGGGGCCGATCAGCCCCGGTCCCCATTTGAGACCCCATTCGCCCATCATTCCAATCATTGGCCGAAACGCCTCTCCCGCTGCGGTCAGCGAATAGGTATGGCCCCGGCCCTTTTCCTTTGCAGCAGCATGCACGACGTCGGCCGCTGCCAATTCCTTCAGGCGTTGCGCGAGCATGGTTCTTGAGATCAGCGGGAGCGCGGCCAGGAAGTCACCAAAGGACCTGGGGCCGTAGCAGAGCTCGCGGACGATCAGCGGCGACCATCGGTCGCCGAAAATCTCGGCCGTCTTTGCGACAGGGCAAAACTGGCCATACCTGATCATGTGCGCGATCACATCACGGCCAAGTGCGGATTACAAACTTGATACGCAAATTGGGGAGGACAATGTCTCGTCAGATCGGGCAGCGAGCACCTGACAACCTTCCATCAGGCGAGATTTTCGCGGGCCCGTCTTGATGAAAACGAGAAACAAGGAGATGCGCTATGATTACAAACAACCGAATATTGTGGATGTCACTTTGCGCTAGCGCTGTGTTCGCAGCGCCGAGCATGGCTCAAATGCAAACCGGGGCGGGCGACGTCGTCACCGCTATCTCCAATCTGGAGAACGATGCCGTCAAAGCCGACTTGGCGGGCGATCCAGCCTTTTACCGGAAAGTTTTGGCTACAGACTGGATGCGGGGCGACAGCGATGGGAACTGGTACACCAAAGCCGACCTGCTGAAGCTGATGGGCAGCGCAAAGACCTTCCAGACGAACAGCGAAAACATGTCCGGCCTCAAGGTCCGCGTGTACGGGAAAACGGCTGTGGCGACTTACAAGGACACTTATGACATTCTGATCATGGGCCAACGCCGTGCGCACAGCATCATTGCCACCGACACGTTCGTCAAAATGGGCGACGAATGGAAACAGGTTGCCAGTCACGGAGCGGAGACAAAGTAGCCGCTTCCGACGTGGCGCTTTCGGCCGCTGCCTGACGATTCCTGTTATGGAGGTGCTCAGATGAGCTGGCTTAACTGCCGCGGCGCCGCGCTGGGCACACTCGCTCTTCTGTTCGTGATCGCGACCGCGTTCATTCTTTCAGCAACTCGCGGGTCCGCTGCGCCGACCACGCCCTGCGCCTCGACGACGGAGCGTACGTCGGCATAAAATTTCGGTGGGATGACGATACCTTTACGAAAGTCCATCGACAGCTGTTCGCCATTGACGCTGGCGACAAATCGATATCGATCCGGCTACTCGCCGTATCTCGATCAGCTGGATGCCGAACGAACCCTTTTGGCAACCGAATTGGCCCTGGTGCAAACACGTGCGGACCGGAGAATTGGATACGGAGACACTCAGAATCTGACTTTCGCAGAACGTCTTCCTACAAGCAGAAATGCCGCTGCACCGGCGGCAAACGACGCGATCGCACAGACAATCACGGCCGAATGAAACGCCGCGAAAAGATGCTCACCGCTGGCGGAAAGGACCCCGCCCAACAACGCGGTGGCAATCAGGCCACCCGCACGCGCGACGGCGCTGTTTATCCCAGATGCAGAGCCCGTGTGGTTCCCATCAACCGAACTCAGCACCGCTGTCGTCAGTGGGGCAACGGCACCGGCCATGCCCAAAGACATCATCAAAACAGCCGGGAGAACGCCAGCCCAGTAGCTGATCGCGGTGTTCACGCGCAACAGCAGGAGAAAGCCAATAGCGACAATCAGCGGGCCGACAGTCAGCGGAATTCGCGGGCCTATTCGCCCGGCCACGCCGCCCATTGCACGTGAAGTCAGTGCAAGAACAATCGGGAATGGCAGCAAAGCCGCTCCAGCGGCGGTGCCCGAATATCCAGCGCCCTCGATCAGCAAATACGGCACCAGCACAAGCAGTGCGCCCAAAGCCCCGTAGAGCAGAAGGGTCAGCAGTGTCAGTCCGATGAAATCGGCCGATTGAAACAGGGCGAGCGGCATCATGGCGGCGTCTTTTTGCCTTCGCTCCGCCCAGAGAAAGGCGCCCAAGAAAACAAATCCTGCCGCCACGGATGCGACTGCCCAGCTCGACAAGGCCGAGTTTCGTCCTGCGCCGATCGTCAGACCCCAAGTGATTGCGGCTAGCGATAGCGTTGCAAGCAGGGCGCCCGAAAGGTCAAGCCGTGAATCCCCTGCTTCCTTTTCTGCAGGGACAAACTCTATTGCGAGACCGATCGCGGCGATCGCGAGCGGGATGTTGATCAGAAAGATATCGCGCCAGCCAAACGCATCGATAAGCCACCCGCCAAGCACCGGCCCAACGGCCGCCGCGACGGAGCTCGCTGCAGACCACGTTCCCACGGCGCGGCCGCGTGCCTCTCCTGCGAACGCGGAGCCCAGAATCGCAAGACTGTTTGGCAATAGGAGCGCGGCGCCAGTTCCCTGAAGCGCGCGGGCCGACAGCAGCCACCCCAAATCCACAGCGGTCGCGCAGAGAGCGGAGCCGGCGCCAAACAGAGCCACACCACCGATCAGAACGTCGCGGCGGCCAAAGCGGTCTCCTGCCGCACCGCCGACCAACAGCAGCGCGCTCAACGGCAGCAGATAAGCGTTGATCACCCACTGCAGGTCAGCCGCATTGGCGTGAAGATCTCGTCCGATGGCGGGAAGGCCGACGTTAACGACGGAGCCGTCCACGAAGGCAAGGCTCGACGCGAGTATGCAGGTCGTGAGCACCAACGTGGGATGTGCGCACGCCGCGTGCGCCGTCGAGCGTGCTTTGCACACATCGCCGGCGGTTCCCGATGTCCAAGTCACGTTGATTGTTCTAATTCAGCATCACGGAGCGCGCCATGTACAAACGCACAGATTGTAAACGATCGAGTCGTTCGCGTTCTTAGGCGGTTGCGTGCTGCCGATCGTCTGTCGGACATCTCGAGAGCGCACTGAATACCTGTCCGCTGCTATGGCCCCTGCGCCAATTGTTTGGGCTGTCTCCCACCACACGCCGAAAAACACGCGTGAAATGGGATTGATCGCACATGCCACACTCCAAAGCGATTTGGCTGAGGGCTGCCTCGCTTTCGAGCATCAACTGCTTGGCGCGCTCGATTCGGAGGCGCGAAACGTAGGCGAATGGTGCCGCGCCGAAGCTCTTTTTGAAAGCGCGGGCGAAGTGGCTCGTGCTAAGCCGCGCGATGGACGTCAGATCCGACATAGCGATTCGCGAACTTAGGTGTGTTTCGATATGCCCCTTAACACGATGCTTCTGCCAGGGCGCGAGGCCTCCCCGATCCAGACAGCTGACGGCAGAATTGTTCGCGTGTCGCTCATCACTGAGCAGCGCATGCGCGCGCGCAAGACAGGCCTTTGTCGTCTCACGATTTGTTTCCAGCGCGGATTCAGCCTCGGCAATGAGGCCGATGACTACTGAAGTAATATCTTTCTCGCAAAGCATTCTGGCCATGGCCCCGACCTCGCCATTGTTTCCACCTGACGGCTCGGTCCGCCGAAAACATGCCAGCGGCTGCCGCTCCCCCTAAAGCAAAGCAGAGCAAGACAAAAGTCGATTGGACGTTGGTATCGGCGATACCTTCGTATCAATCACAAAATAGTCATGGCAGTCCTTCACACGCCGCTTGCCGACTGAATTGAGCCTCATTCGCGAGGGCGCTGGGCGCCAATTCCGCAAAGGGAGGTGCAGCCGTCTGCCGGCCGGAGTATTATCGGGGACATTCGCGACGGGGCGTCGGGGGAATCGCAATGGACGACGAGCTTGGCCGGATTATCGATGCGCTACCGGGTCTCCTGTGGACCACGCTTCCCGATGGCTATGCCGACTTCCTCAACAGGCACTGGCTCGAATATACCGGCCTGACGGCGGAGCAGGCCATCGGCTGGGGCTGGCAGGCCGCGGTGCATCCTGATGATCTGCCGAAGTTGCTCGAGCGTTGGCTTGCGATAATTGCTTCCAGCCGGTCAGGGAACGCCGAAGCACGTTTGCGTCGCTTTGACGGCGCCTATCGGTGGTTTCACTTCCAGGTCAATCCGATGACGGATTCATCTGGACAGATCGTGAAGTGGTGCGGCGTCAACACCGATGTCGAGGACTGGCGCGCCCACGAAGCGTTGCGCGCCAGCGAGCGCGACCTCCGGCAAACGGTCAACACTATCCCGACTCTTGCCTGGTGCAACCGGAACGACGGTTCGAACGAGTTTCTGAATCAGCGATGGCACGACTACACCGGCTTGTCACCTGAGGAGGCGAACGGCTGGGGGTGGCAGGTCACGATTCATCCTGATGACCTGCCAATGTTGCTGGACATCTGGGGGCGAATGCTGGCTTCAGGTGAACCGGGCGAGCTGGAAGCCCGTCTTCGCCGCTTCGACGGCGTCTATCGCTGGTTTCTGTTCCGGTGCGATCCGTTGCGCGACGAGACCGGCGCGGTCGTCAAATGGTATGGAACGAACACCGACATAGAAGATCTTAAACAAGCGGAGCAGGAACTGCGGCACAGCGCGGCGTTCCTGGCCCAGGGCGAAGCAGTCAGCGAAACGGGAAGTTTTCTTTGGCGGCTGGAAGCCAACGAGATCACGTGCTCAGCCCAATTCCACCGAATTTTCGAATTCGAACAGGGCTTCCCGATAACGCTTGAGCACCTCGCGGGTCGCGTTCACCCCGACGATTTCAGGATGCTGGATGAGATGGCCGCACGCGCGCGCGCCGGCCACAATTCGGAGTATGAGGGCCGACTATTGATGCCGGATGGTTCAATCAAATATGTGCACATCCTGGCTCAAGCGAGCCAGGATGCTGAAGGTCGGCTGGAATGTATTGGCGCCGTCCAGAATGTGACCGAGCGTCGGCTGCAAGAGCAGGCATTGAGTAGGGTGCGTTCCGAGCTCGCACATGTGGCGCGCGTCACTTCTCTGAATGCACTGACGGCGTCCATCGCACATGAGGTCAACCAACCGCTCTCTGGAATTATCACCAACGCCAGCACGTGTTTGCGCATGCTTGCCTCCGATCCGCCCAATGTGGAGGGCGCGCTGGAAACGGCACGACGGACAATCCGCGACGGCAATCGTGCTTCCGATGTGATCACTCGGTTGCGGGCGCTGTTCAAGAAGCAGGCACCCGCGATTGAGCCGGTGGATTTGAACGCGGCGGCAAGTGAGGTGATCGCGCTCTCCATGAATGAGCTACACAGAAACGAGGTGGCGCTGCGTATGGACTTCGCAGAAGAGCTGCCGCCCGTAGCCGGCGACCGGGTGCAACTCCAGCAAGTGATCCTCAACCTCATTCTGAACGCATCGGAGGCCATGGGCGACCTTAGCCACGGCTCTCGTCAGCTGATTGTGCGTACAGAAATGAACGGCCAGAACAAGGTTGTTCTCAGCGTGTGCGATTCAGGCCCTGGTCTGGAGCCGCAGAACGCAGCCAAGGTATTTGAGGCATTTTACACGACCAAGCCCGGAGGCATGGGCATCGGTCTTTCCGTGAGTCGATCGATCATCGAGAGTCATCAGGGTCGGCTTTGGGCACGAGCCAACGAAAGGACCGGCGCAACCTTCGGGTTTTCTATTCCTCAAATTGGCTTCGCCGCCGAAAGCGCCCACTCCGATCACGGCAGGGTTGGACCAGATTGAGCGCTGAGGTCCAAGCCCGCACCAACACCAAAGTACTATGGACCATATCGCCATCGACGGCACAAAATCGTTGTTAGGCCGTTGGTGTCGGAACGCCGCCAATCGGTCGCGCCACGCACCCGGACCGCAGAGGCTATGCAAGAGAAAAAGCCTGCCAAGGCTCTGATCTCGGTCGTCGACGATGACGAATCCGTCCGGGAATCCCTTCCCGACCTCTTGAGAGAATTGGGCTTTTCCGCGATTGCCTTTGCCTCGGCGAAGGAGTGCCTCAGCTCTGCCCGTCTTGGTGAGACGGCATGCCTGATCCTGGACATCGCAATGCCCGAGATGTCCGGACCGGAGCTAAAGCGAGAGCTGGAAAACCGCGGATATAGTATTCCGACGATCTTCATAACGGCCCGTCCGGACGCCGCCGCGCGGCCCGAGGTGCAAGCCGCTGCGGCGTGCCTGGTCAAGCCGTTCAGCGATGCCGCATTGCAGAATGCGCTGGAGGAGGCGCTGAACCAGAAAAGAGGATAGAATGGGCTCGTTGGGGGACCTGTCCATGAATTCGCTCGGCTCGCGCAACCATCGGTCGAAATCATCACCTTTTGTAGAGGCAGCGCCCATCGTTTTCGTGGTCGACGACGATATTTCCGTTCGAGAATCGCTGGAGCTTCTTCTGCAGCATCATGGATGGCAGCCAAAGCTGTTCGAATCCGCACGGGATTTTCTGGATGCCCCCCCTGCTCCAGGTCCGAGTTGTCTCATCCTCGATGTAGAGTTGCCGGATCTGAACGGGCTTGATCTCCAGGAGCGTATCGCTGCGGAGCGCTCCGCAATGCCAATTATTTTCCTTTCAGGATTCGGTGACGTCCCCCGGACAGTGCGGGCGATGAAGGCTGGCGCGATTGAGTTCCTGACGAAGCCGTTCAAGGACGATGCGCTGTTGAGCGCCATCCGCGCCGCGATCCAGCGCAGTCAGGTAGCGCTCACGCAAGAAGCAGAATTGCGCCTGCTGCAGGATCGCTTTGATTCGCTTAGTCGCCGTGAACGGGAAGTCATGGCGCTCGTTGTAAAGGGCCTGCTCAACAAGCAGGTAGGGGCTGAACTCCGTATCAGCGAAATCACTGTCAAGGCGCACCGGGGGAAGGTGATGCAAAAGATGCGGGCGGGCTCCTTCGCAGAACTCGTAAATATGGCATCCGAGCTCGACCTCCCTTCGTCCAGGACATAAGTCGAGGCTCGGGCAACGCCGATGAACTGTGGGCCGTGCGTTTCAGCGGTTTCGTACAAGTCACGATCAAGGAACACAAAACGCTTCGTTGAACATTTGGCTAGCCTTGGCTGCCGTGCCCTCAGTCCGACATCCGCGCCTTCCGGGAGGCAATATGGCTCAGGTTGGAGCTCTGCGCATAAACAACCAGTCCATGAGCGTGACAGCTCCGGACGACATGCCGCTGCTTTGGGTGTTGCGGGACATTCTTGGTCTCACCGGAACGAAATTCGGGTGCGGCATCGCGCAATGCGGCGCCTGTACCGTGCATATCGATGGCAAGCCGGTGCGCTCCTGTCTTCTGCCCGTCGGTGCCGTTGGCGACCGGGCGATCACAACCATCGAAGGCATTGGCGCAACACCTGCGGGCGCACGCGCGCAAAAGGCTTGGCTCGATCTCGAAGTCATCCAGTGTGGCTATTGCCAGTCCGGGCAGATCATGTCTGCGGCAGCGTTGCTCGCGACAACCCCCCATCCGGATGACTCGGACATCGATGCCGCGATGGCGGGAAACATTTGCCGCTGCGGCACGTACGTGCGCATCCGGCAGGCCATCAAGCATGCCGCCGGCGATGGGCAGGTCTAGAGCCATGCCTGCCCGTACAGAGACTCCCTCGCGACGCTTTCTTCTGAAGGGGGGAATTGCAGGCGGCTTCTTCCTTGCGTTCCATCTGCCTATTGCCGGCGCCGCCACTCTCGTGAACGACATCGACGGCGTGCCGCCGGAACCCGGGCCGTTTGCACCCAATGCCTTCATCCGCATCGACTCGAGCGGCAAGACCACCCTCGTCATGCCGCAGGTCGAAATGGGGCAAGGAGTCTATACCGCGATCCCCATGATTTTGGCGGAGGAGCTGGACGCCGATTGGCACCAGGTGGCGTTGGAGCATGCGCCCCCGAACGAGAAGCTTTACGCCAATCCGATGCTTGGCGTGCAGGCGACCGGCAATTCCAACTCCGTGCGCGCATTCTGGAAGCCATTGCGGACCGCGGGCGCGACGGCGCGCGCGATGTTGGTACAGGCAGCCGCGCAGCAATGGCATGTCGATCCCGCGACTTGCGATGCCGCAAACGGACAGGTCATCCATGCAGCCAGCGGGCGCAAACTTGGGTACGGCGCGTTGGCCGAGGCGGCCAGCAAATTGGTCCCACCAAAAAATCCCCCGCTCAAAGACCCGAAGAAATTCAAGCTCATCGGCAAGCCGCTGAAGCGGCTCGACACGCCCGCCAAAACCAACGGCCAGACGATCTACGGCATCGACGTGATGCTGCCGGGCATGAAGTTTGCGACCATTGCCGCAAGCCCTGCTTTCGGCGGCAAGGTCGCGCATGTCGATGACCGCGCCGCAAAGAAAGTCCCCGGCGTGCGGCAGGTGATCGTGCTCGACGACATGATCGCGGTGGTCGGCGACCATTTCTGGGCCGCCAAAAGCGGGCTCGATGCGCTCAACGTCAGCTGGAATCCGGGCCGCAACGGCCATGTGGATTCAGCGCTGCTCGAACGCCAGATCAAGTCGGCGAGCGGGCAGAAGGGTCTTGTGGCAAAGAACGTCGGAAATGCCGAACGCGCGCTGCGCAGCGGCGAGAAATTTGAGGCCGATTACCAGGTACCGTTCCTCGCGCACGCAACGATGGAGCCGATGAATTGCGTCGCCCATGTCACGGCCGACAAATGCGAGCTCTGGCTCGGGACACAAATTGTGGCGCGTGTCCAATCGACGGCGGCGGCCGCCACCGGACTGCCGCTCGATAAGGTGATCGTCCACAATCACATCATCGGCGGCGGGTTTGGCCGGCGGCTCGAGCCGGACATGGCGCTGAAGGCCATTCGCGTGGCGCAGCACGTCGACGGTCCGGTGAAGGTGGTTTGGACGCGCGAAGAAGATATCCAGCACGATATCTATCGGCCCCTCTATTACGACCGGCTATCCGCAACGCTGAAGGGCGGCAAGATCGAGGGCTGGCATCACCGCATCACCGGCTCTTCGGTGGTCGCCCGCTGGCTGCCGCCGGCGTTCACGGGCAATCACAACATCGATTTCGATGAAGTCGACAGCGCCATCGACATTCCCTACGCGATCCCGAATTTGCAGGTCGAGGTTGTGCGTTGCGAGCCGCAGGGCGTGCCGACGGGTTTCTGGCGCGGTGTGGGACCGAACAACAATGTTTTTGCCATCGAGAGCTTCGTCGATGAGCTGGCGAAGAAGGCGGGCAGGGATCCTGTCGAATTCCGCCGTCCGATGCTGACCAAAACACCACGCCTGCTCGCGGCGCTTGACGTCGCGGCCGAAAAATCAGGCTGGGCCACGCCGCTTCCGCCGCGCCACGGCCGCGGTATCTCTTGCCAGGTCTCTTTCGGCAGCTTCATCGCAACCGTTGCTCATGTAGAAGTGGACGAAGAGGGTGAGGTTCGTCTGCATCGCCTGACAACCGCGGTCGATACGGGCATCGCGGTGAACCCCGACACGATTGTCGCGCAGCTGCAGGGCGGCATGATCTTCGGCGCAACCGCCGCCCTCTATGGCGAGATCACGATCAAGGATGGCCGCGTTCAGCAGACGAATTTCAACGATTACCGCATGCTGCGGATGGACGAGGCACCCGCCATCGATGTGCATCTGATCAAGAGTGCAGAACCGCCGGGCGGTATTGGCGAGACGGGCACCACAACCGCGCCGCCTGCGATCCGCAACGCGATCTATGCCGCCACCGGTGTCCCTCTTCGCAGGCTTCCGATCGATCGCGCGGCACTGGCTCGGCGGAGAGCGGCATGAGCGCGCCCCGCGGCTGGTTCGGCCGACGCGGTCCGGCTTCGCGTATTGCTTTGGGTTTGCTCACGTTGGTCGTGGTAATCGCCGCAGGTGCATTTGCCTGGTACGCGACAACGCCAAAGGCGATGGACTTCGCCGGCGGCAACAGTGTGCCGGTTGCAGAATATCGCGGTGGGGATTCGACCGGCGTTCCGGCTTCGCTGAAAAATGCAAGCCTCGTCAAGCGGGGCGAATATCTGGCGCGCGCCGCGGACTGCAAGGTCTGTCATACCGCACCGGGCAAGCAGCCATACGCCGGTGGTTTCGCGTTCCAACTTCCTTTTGGCACGGTCTATTCTCCCAACATCACCCCGGACAAGGAGACCGGGATTGGCAGCTACACCGGCGCACAATTCCTCGCCGCGGTTCATCGCGGGATCAGGCGGGATGGAGCGCGGCTGTACCCCGCCATGCCGTTCGCATCCTATACCTATATGACGGATGCGGACGCGTTGGCGATCAGGGCGTATCTTTTCAGCCTCGCTCCGGTTCGCCATGCGGTGAAGGCGGACGCTCTCAGCTTTCCCTTCAACCAGCGATGGCTGATCGGCATCTGGTCGTGGATGTTCAACGCCAACCAGCGTTTTCAGCCTCATCCGGACCGGAGCCCGCAGTGGAATCGCGGCGCCTACATTGTCGAAGCCCTGGCGCATTGCGGCGAATGCCATACTCCGCGCAACCTCGCCTTCGCATCGAACAATCGGCGGAAATTCGCGGGCGCAGTGACCGCGGGCTGGCGCGCCTACAACATCAGCAGTGACGGAAGCACGGGCGTCGGCGCTTGGAGCGACCGCGATCTCCTTGCCTATATGGCGACAGGTCATGCGACGGGCCACGGCACGGCATCCGGTCCCATGGGCGAGGCAGTCGGCGCAAGCTTCAGCGCCATGGCGCCGGAGGACATTCGCTCGGTTGTCGCCTACCTGCGCAGCATCCCCGCGCAATCCTCTCCCGATCTACCCGCGACGCTGGCTAGGCCCGCATCGCCGTCGCATCGCATCGGCCCTCGGGTGGCGACGTCTCTGGGCAAGCAGATCTATGAAGGCGCGTGCGTGACCTGCCATGGCTGGAGCGGCGTGAGCCCCATCATTCCGTTTGCCACACTGACGGGCGCGCGCGCGGTGAACGATCCGAGCGCCATCAACGTGGCACAAGTCATTGTTGGAGGGGTGAGGCGGACCACGCCGCAGGGACTATCGCGGATGCCTCCATTCGGCCACGCCTATTCGGATTCCGAAATTGCCGCCGTTGCCAACTATGTGGTAGCCCGCTTCGGCAGCAAACCGTCCACCATCGCCGGCAAGGATGTGGCCGAGCTGCGCAAACAAGTGGCGCAAACGGAGTAAATGGCCAAGGTCTGCACGCATTTGAATACGATTCGGACGGTCACGCCCAGCGCGCTTGGCTGCGAAGAGTGCCTGAAGATCGGCTCGCCCTGGGTGCATCTTCGTCTTTGCCGAACCTGCGGTCACGTCGGCTGCTGCGATAGCTCGCCGAACCGGCATGCGACCAAGCATTTTCACGCGACGCATCACCCGATCGTCGAAGGGTACGATCCGCCGGAGGGCTGGGGATGGTGCTATGCGGATGAAGTGGACTTCGATCTCTCCGACAGGATGACACCGCATAACGGGCCCATTCCACGCTACGTCTGAGCATACAGAACGGCGTCTACTAGGAGGCAACGTCGATAACGGCCTGCGCAAAGGCCTGCGGCGCCTCCTGCGGCAGATTGTGTCCGATACCACCGGTGATCGTCCGGTGTGCGTATTTGCCGGTGAACTTTGCTCTGTAGGCGGAAGGTTCGGGATGCGGCGCGCCATTGGCATCGCCTTCCATCGTAATGGTGGGGACGCTGATCGCAGGAGCTTTGGCGAGCCGCGCCTCCAGCTCATCATATTTTACCTCGCCCTGGGCCAATCCCAGACGCCAGCGATAATTATGGATCACGATGGCGACGTGATCGGGATTGTCGAACGCGGCTGCACTACGCGCGAACGTGGCATCATCGAAATCCCATTTCGGTGAGGCGAGCCGCCAAATCAACTTCGCGAAATCGTGGCGGTAATGGTCATAGCCGGCGCGGCCGCGATCCGTGGCGAAGTAGAACTGATACCACCACTGAAGCTCGGCGCTCGGCGGTAGCGGATTCTTGCCGGCCGCCTGGCTGCCGATCAGGTAACCACTGACGGACACCAGGCCCTTGCAACGCTCGGGCCACAACGCCGCGACGATGTTCGCGGTACGAGCTCCCCAATCGAAACCTCCGATGATTGCCTTTTCGATCTTCAGCGCATCCATCAAGGCGACCACATCGACGGCGACGACGGATTGTTGGCCATTGGGGGGCGTGTCACGCGAAAGAAAACCCGTCGTGCCATAGCCGCGCAGATAGGGGACGATCACCCGATAACCGGCTACAGCAAGCAACGGGGCGACTTCGGCATAGCTGTGAATGTCGTACGGCCACCCGTGCAGAAGGATCGCCGCGGGACCGTTCTCCGGTCCCAACTCGACATAGCCGACGTTCAGCACACCCGCATGGATCTGTTTCAACGCCGGAAAGGCGGTCTTCGCAGCCCGCCTCCTCGCTCGCAGAGCCGCAACGTTTCGGCTGCGAGGCTGCGCGTTCGCAGAACCGCTCCCGAACGGCGTCGCCGCAAGGGCAAGCGCTGCGGCGCCAAAAAACTGACGGCGGTGCGGTTCAAATTCGTCTGTCGATTCCATACGATGATCTGCCTCTCCTCATCCGGATCGGCGCAACCGCGGCAGGCGGAGCTTGCGGAGTTCCTGCGGCAGGCGTTGTGATGCCCAGGCACCAAAATTGCGCGAGAGAACATAGAAGCTGGGCGTGAAGAGCAGGCCGAACAGCGTCACGCCGATCATGCCGAAGAACACGGCGATGCCGAGCGCCTGACGCAGCTCCGAGCCCGGGCCGGTCTCAATGACCAGCGGCAGCGTGCCGAGAATGAACGCAACGGATGTCATGAGGATCGGTCGCAGCCGCTGGCGGGCGGCGAGTTCTGCGGCGCCGCGTTTGTCGAGTTTGTTCTGCTCTTCGCCCTGCTTCGCAAATTCCACAATCAGGATGGCGTTCTTCGCCGCAAGTCCCACCAGCACCACCAGGCCGATTTGCGTGAGGATGTTGTTGTCGCGGCCCAGCAGGTTCACCCCGAGCATGGCAGCCAGCAGGCACATCGGAACGATCAGGATAACGGCGAGCGGCAGCACCAGGCTTTCGTAGTTGGCGGCAAGCAGCAGAAAGATGAACACGACCGACAGCCCGAACACCACGATGCCGGTATTGCCGGCCAGCTTCTGCTGGAAGGCGAGCTCCGTCCACTCGGTGGCAAAACCCTGCGGCAGGATACTCGCCGCGACCTTCTCCATCGTGGCGAGCGACTGCCCGCTCGAATAACCAGGCGCGGTATCCCCCTGTACCTCCACCGATGGATACAGATTAAAGCGGACGGCTCGCCACGGCCCGCTGTCATTCTTGAGCGACACCACCGCGTCAAGCGGCACCATGTCGCCGGACGCCGAGCGCGTCTTGAGGCGCCCGATATCACCGACCTCGGCGCGGTGGGGTGCATCTGCCTGCGCGGTGACGCGCCAGGTGCGGCCCAGAAGATTGAAGTCGTTGATGTAGGTCGAGCCCAGATACGTGCCGAAAGTCGAAAACACGTTCTGTACTGGCACGCCGAGTTGCTCCGCCCGTTCGCGGTCAATGTCGGCATACAGCCTCGGCGTGTGCGTGCTGAACGTGGTAAAGACACGCTGCAGACCCGGGGACTGGTTTGCCGCTGCGATGAGACGGGTGCTCACGTCCTCGAGCGCGCGCCAATCCGGGCCGTTCCGGTCTTCGACGATCATCTTGTAGCCGCCGCCGGTGCCGATGCCGCGCACCGGGGGCGGTGCCACGATGAAGATGAAGCCCGCGGTGATCGAGCCGAGAGAGCGCTGCAACTCCGCACTGATCGTGAGAGCGGATTCGCGCTGGTCCTTTTCCTTCAGGGGCACGAACATCGCCGCCGCGTTCGGCGCATTGGTAAAGGTCGCGCCGTCGAAGCCTGCAAAAGCGACGGTCGCCCGTACCCCAGGGTTTTTTAGCGCGATTGCCTGCGCCTGCCGCAAAACCCCGTCCGTGCGTTGGAGCGAAGAGCCCGGCGGCATCTGGATGACACCAATGAGATAGCCCTGGTCTTGGGCCGGGATGAAACCGACCGGCGTCGCATACAGCCGCCACATCGCGAGCACGATCAACACCAGATAGGCGATGCCGATCATCCCCAGCGTTCGAATCGCTCGCGCCGTGAACCTGCCATAGCGTTCCGCGAGATTGGCGAAGCCGGTGTTGAAGGTTCGCGAGAACCGCGCGAAGAATGATGGCTTTCCGGCGGCTTCCTCGGTCTTATGCGGTTTTAGGATCAGAGCTGCAAGCGCGGGCGAAAGCGTCAGCGACACCCAGCAGGAGATCGCGGTGGCTGCGACGATGGTGAGCGCGAACTGCTTGTAGAAAGCGCCGGAAATGCCCGGAATGAGCGCTGTCGGAATGAACACGCCCATCAGCACCAGGGCAATGGCGATCAGTGCGCCGGACACCTCGTCCATGGTGCGATGGGCCGCTTCGCGAGGCGGCAGTCCCTCGTCGCGCATGATCCGCTCGATGTTCTCGACCACCACGATCGCGTCATCGACCACAATGCCGATCGCCAGCACCATGCCGAACAGCGAGAGATTGTTGAGCGAGAAACCGAACACTGCCAGCGCCGCAACAGATCCGACGATCGAAACCGGAATGGCGATGATTGGAATGAGCGCCGCGCGCCAACTCTGCAGGAACAGCAGCACCACAAGGGCCACGAGAACGATGGCTTCGAACAGCGTGCGCTCGACAGCGGAAATGGACTTGGCGATATACTCGGTCGGATTGTATGGGATCTGATAGATCATTCCTCGAGGGAAGCTTTTCGCCGCCTCGGCGAGCTCATTCTGTACGGCTTGCGCGGTCGAGAGCGCATTCGATCCGGGCAGCTGAAAGATGCCGATACCGACGGTGGGATTCCCGGAATAGTAGGCATTCAGCGTGTAGTCCTGCGCGCCCAGTTCCACCCGCGCGACATCCCGCAGCCGGGTGAGGCGCCCTTGGTCATCGCTCTTCAGGATGATGTCGCGGAATTCCTCCGGCGATTTGAGGCGCCCTTTCGCCGAAATGCCCAGCTGGAACGCCGTGCCGCCGCGATTGAATGGCGGCTGTCCCACCGCGCCTGCGGTCACCTGCGCGTTTTGGGCCCGGATCGCCGCAACGATTTCGTCCACCGTGAGGTCCAATTCTGCCGCACGGTCGGGGTCGATCCAGATGCGCATACTGTAATCGCGGGCGCCGAACACGCGCACATTCCCTACCCCGTGCAGGCGGGACAGGCGATCCAGCAATTGCAACGTGGCGTAGTTCGAAAGGTATTGTTGCGGCAGGCTGTGATCGGGCGACACGAGAGTGGCGACTAGTAGGAGGTCGGGCGACGCCTTCTGCGTGACTACGCCGATTTGCTGCACCTCGCTCGGCAACCGCGGCCCTGCTGTCGCCACCCGGTTCTGCACCAGTACCTGGTCCTCGTTGATATCCGAGCCCGGCGCGAACGTAATGGTGATGGTGAGCGAGCCATCGCCCAGCGAGGACGACGACATGTACAGCATGTTCTCGACGCCGTTGATCTGCTCTTCGAGCGGGGTCGCGACCGCTTCCGCCACCGTTTCCGCCGTGGCTCCGGGATACGCCGCGGTGACGGTCACCGTCGGCGGCGCGATTTCTGGATATTGCGCGACGGGCAGCGTGGGGTAGCTGACGGCGCCGAAAAGGACGATCAAGATCGCAACCACCGCCGCGAAGATCGGTCTGTCGATAAAGAAGTGCGGAAGGCGCACGCGCGTTACCTGGGTGTTGCCTGGGAAGATGGCGGCGCCGTAAGCGGTTCGGATTGCGGCGCCGTGTCGGCAGCGCGCGCGGTGAGCTTCACCAGCGTTGCCTCGACCCCCATCCCCGGCAGAAGCCGCG
This sequence comes from Rhizomicrobium sp., assembly GCA_036488975.1. Lineage (GTDB taxonomy): Bacteria > Pseudomonadota > Alphaproteobacteria > Micropepsales > Micropepsaceae > Rhizomicrobium. The sequence continues at coordinate 16,422 of DASXGS010000293.1, forward strand.
CGAGTCCGTCGAGCACGATCCTGTCGCTCGCCCTGATGCCGCTCTTGATAACGCGCAGCCCGATCACGAGCGGGCCCGTTTCCACTTCGCGCGCGGCGACCTTGCCGCTGCCGTCCACGACGTACACAAGTCTTCGCGTCTGGTCGGTGATGATGGATTCGTCGGGCACGAGCATCGCCTGATAAGTGCCTGAGGCGAGGAGTCGCGCGCGGCCGAACATGCCCGGAGTCAGGAAATGGTCCGGGTTCGAGAACTCCGCCTTGGCGCGAATGGTGCCCGAGTGGGGGTCGATCGCGTTGTCGACGAAGACCATGTGGCCACGATGGGGATAACCCGATTCATCGGCGAGCTGGATTTCCAATGGATTGGGCGCCATGCGCGAGGACCGGCGCTCGCCCAATTCTTCCTCGCGCTGATATTTCAGAAGGAAACTCTCCGCGCCTTCGAAGTTGAACCAGATCGGATCGAGCGTGACGACGCGTGTAAGGTTGGTCGTGTTTGCCGTCACGGTATCGCCGATACTGACATTGCGGTCGGACATGCGACCGTCGACCGGCGCCCTGACGGTGGTGAATTCGAGATTGAGGCGGGCGGTTTCGACCCCCGCCCTTGCCGCCGCCACCTGAGCCACCGCGCTTTGCTCGGCCGCCAGCCGCGCGTCGTACTGTTCTCGGGCGAGCGCGCCACTCATGACCAGTTGCTTGCCACGCCTCAGGTTGGCGATCGCATCGGCAAGCGTTGCTTTCGCGTTGGCAAGATTGGCGCCTTCCTGCAGATAGCTGGCGCGGAACGGACGCGGGTCGACGATGAACAGCGGCTGGCCGGCTTTCACATCCTGGCCGTTTCTGAACAGGATCGAAACGATCGCGCCCGAGACGCGCGGCATGACCGTTACATCCTGAATCGCCTGGAAGCGGCCAACAAAATCGTCCCAGTCGATGATCTGCCTGACGATAGGATAGGCAACGCTGACATGCGGCTTCGGCGGCCCTTCGGTCGCACCTCGACTGCAGGCTGCGAGCAGAGCCGCAGTCACGGCGATCGCAACAGACCCGCGCCACCTGCAACCGAGTCTGTGAAGGTCTGCTCTCGGACCCAAGCCATAACTCCGACAGAGACTGCTATCAGGCTAGCGGGATAGGACAGCCGCGCATAGGGACTCTTGAGCGTGGCTGCCGTGTTTTGTCCCCTGTTGCGCAGAGTGAGCGTTCCCTTCCGGCGAGAACCCGCGTCGAATCCAGCACTCTGTGTAAAATCTCGGCAATCCCGGCAAAGTCGAACGGCAACGCCCGAAGCTAGCCTTACTGCATAACGACCCATGCGGGAGGGAGTTTGCAATGAGGATTTTGGCGACAGTTTTAGGAATCGTCGGTTTGCTGCTTACGGGCGGCGCGGCGTCGGCGCAGCCAGCCAAGCCGACCGTCGTTCTGGTGCACGGCGCATTCGCCGATTCTTCGAGCTGGAACGGCGTCATTGCGATCCTCGAGAGGGACGGCTACTCGGTCGTCGCCGCCGCCAATCCGCTGCGGAGCGTGAAAGGCGACAGCGACTATGTGCGGTCTCTTCTCGCCACCATCAAAGCGCGGGTCGTGCTGGTTGGGCACTCCTATGGCGGTATGGTGATCAGCAATGCGGCGAATGGCGCGGCCAACGTGAAGGCGCTGGTCTATGTCGCGGCATTTGCGCCGGAGGCGGGCGAAAACGCCAACGCTCTCAACACCAAATTCCCGGGCAGCCTCGTTGGTCCGGCGCTGGCGCCACCGGTGCCGCTCACAGGCGGTGGACACGACCTTTATGTGCGGCAGGACAAATTCCATGATGCGTTCGCCCCTGACGTACCGGTGAGCGCCGCAACAGTCGCGGCAGCGGCACAGCGTCCCGTCACCGATATCGCGTTTGGCGGGCCGGCAGCCGCGCCCGCGTGGAAGACAATTCCCTCGTGGTTCGTCTATGGCGACCACGACACGGCGATCCCGCCGAAGCTACATGCCTGGATGGCCGCACGCGTGCACCCCCATGAGACGGTGATTGTGAAAGGCGCGTCGCACGTCGTGATGATTTCGCATGCCCAGGAGGTGGCGAAAGTCATCGAGGACGCGGCAACCGCGCCGTAAGAGAGAGGTGACATGAAAGCCGTGACCATCCTGGGGGCGGCCCTTCTGATTGCAAGCGGATCGGCTTTGCTTGCGGCACCGCAGCCTGGAGTCAGACGTGCCGATCTACAGCGGCACGACATTTCTATTCCCGGGTGGGAGGCCGTTCAGGTGCGCGTCGGTCTGGCTCCGGGCGCCGTCGCCGCCAAACACAAGCATCCGGGCGAAGAGATCATCTATGTGCTGAAGGGTACGCTCGAATACACGGTCGCAGGCCATCCGCCACGAACGCTCAAAACTGGTGACGTTCTGTTCATCCCCTACGGCACAGTCCATGCTGCAAAGAATGTCGGCAAAGGTGCAGCTAGCGAGCTCGCAACCTACGTGGTCGAAAAAGGGAAACCGCTCGTCGTGCCGGCGAAGTAGCGGCAGGAGAAGACATAGGATGAGCCCCACGCAAATCGATCTTGCGCCGCCAAGCGGGCAACAGCTGAAACAATTGATCGAAGACCTCAGCGCGGAAGAGCGCAACGTGCTGCTCGAGCATGGCACAGAAGCGCCGTTCTGCGGCGTGTTTCTCGCCGAGAAGCGAGAGGGGGTTTACACCTGTCGCTTATGCGGGCTGCCGTTGTTCAAGGCGGGGGCAAAATTCGAGAGCGGTACGGGTTGGCCGAGCTTCACCACGCCGTTCGCCGAGAAACACCTGCGCAATATTCGCGACACGAGCTATGGCATGGACAGAAACGAAATCGTTTGCGCGCGCTGCGGCGCGCATCAGGGACATGTCTTTCCTGACGGTCCGCCACCCACCGGCTTGCGCTTTTGCATCAACTCCTTGTCGCTTGCTTTCACGCCGAAAGGCGATCTGCTGCCCGACAAGCTCGGACGCGGCCCGCCCGAGGGCGAGGTATGGAATGGCTGAAGCGCACTCGTGGGAGCGTCGCGCGTGGACCCATCGGTCATAGCCGCCCTCGCGGCGCTATTGGGTGCGGTGATCGGCGGACTGACGTCTGTACTGGCGGCCTGGCTGACGCAACGAACGCAAACGCGCGCGCACTGGCTGGAACAGGACGTCGTACGCCGGCAAGATCTCTACAAGGAGTTTATAGAGGAAGCCTCGAGTTGCTTTGTCCATGCCCTTCAGAACGAAGAACCGGATATTCCCGCACTCGTCCGGCTCTTCGCGAAGATTGACAGGATGCGCGTGCTATCTTCCGCCAACGTTGTCGACATCGCCGAAAGGATCGCAGGGAGGGTCATTGATACCTACCTAGAGCCGGCCAAAAGTTTTCGCGAACTGCACGACATGGCCGCCCATGATTCGATCCGGCCAATTCGTGAATTCAGCGAAGCCTGTCGCGTCGAATTCGAGTCGTTGCGAACCTTCAGATCGCGCGTGCAGAAGTAGGACGTTCGCCGGAGGAGAACCAGAATCCTTGCGCGATAGTGATGTCGGGTTGCTCTGGCCAGCTATCGATGGATCACGGAACCGAGCCACCCATTCGCCATGTGCGCTCGGCCCGTCAGCGATTTAGGTAGTCTCGGGAAAATCACAGCGTTTCCGGAACAGCGGATCGCCGTTCCCGGACAGTAATGTCCGCGGTGGCATCCATCCGTGGAGACGCATCGTGACGGAATCGCAGTTCAGCCGACGCGAGGGTCTCGCACTCGGCGCAGCGAGCGCAGTGGCATCGCTGCTACCCGTTCCCGCCTTTGCCGCCACGCGAGCCAAGTCAAGATCGTCTGAAACTCACAAGGAGGGCGCCATGTCCGGCAACACCGCGATTCGTCCATTTCATTTCGAGGCTTCCAAGGACGAGCTGGCCGATCTCAAGCGGCGCGTTGCGGCAACGCGATGGCCTGACAAGGAGACGGTTACGGATCGATCGCAGGGTGTGCAGCTCGCGACCGCGCGCAAAATTCAAGAGCATTGGGCCAAGCACGATTGGCGCAAGCTCGAAGCACGGATGATGGTGTATCCGCAGTTCATCACGGAGATCGATGGATTGGATATTCATTTCATCCACGTGAAGTCGAAGCACGCCAATGCGCTGCCGATGATCGTGACCCATGGCTGGCCAGGCTCGGTCATCGAACAGCTGAAGATCATCGAACCACTCACCAATCCTACGGCGCACGGCGGCACCGAGGCGGACGCCTTCCATCTCGTGATCCCATCCCTTCCCGGTTACGGATTTTCTGCGAAGCCGACCGCACCCGGTTGGCATCCCGGACGCATCGCCCAGGCTTGGGCAACTCTGATGCAACGTCTCGGCTACAAAAAGTATGTCGCGCAAGGTGGCGATTGGGGGAACGCCGTCTCGGAGACCATGGCCCTGCAGCAGCCGCCGGGATTGCTAGGCATTCACACCAACATGGCCGCCACCCTTCCGCCCGACATTTCAAAGGCGCTTAACGCGGGGAGCCCGCCGCCGGCAGATCTCGGGCCCGACGAGAAACGCGCCTATGAGCAGGTTGCTTTCTTCTACAAAAAGGGCCTCGGCTACGCCATCGAGATGAACAACCGCGCGCAGACGCTCTATGGGATCGCCGACTCACCGATCGGTCTTGCCGCATGGATGCTGGACCACGACGCGGACAGCCACGCATTGATCGCTCGCTCTTTTGACGGCCATCCCGAAGGCATCACGCCGGACGATTTCCTTGACAACGTCACGCTCTATTGGCTGACGAACACGGCGATCTCCTCGGCACGCCTCTACTGGGACACGGCGCAGCTGCCAAGTCGCGGCGGCTTCTTCGATGTCCGCGGCGTCAAACTCCCCGTAGCTGTGCTCGCGTTCGCCAATGAGATCTATCAGCCACCAGAAAGCTGGGCGAAGAAGGCGTACCCCAAGCTCATCCACTACGGCCGCTATAATTTCGGTTGTCATTTCGCGGCATGGGAACAGCCGAAGATCTTCGCCGAGGAAATGCGTGCGTCGTTCAAGTCGCTTCGTGATGGGGCGTGAGAAAACCTA
>DASXGS010000294.1:0-3853 GCA_036488975.1 Rhizomicrobium sp.
TCGCTTTAGCTGGCATTTGTAACGCGCCCGCAAGCTGAGCATCAAATCGGCGCAGGGCGCGCGGCTTAGCAAAGCCACCCCCCCTTGTCACGGGCTTTTTGGGCGACTTGGAGCAAGAATGAGCCGGGCCGCTCGGAGGGGCATGCCCGGCCGCGGGCCTCACATCCGGAGGTCAGCGGATGACTCATTTCAGGGTAACGGTTGGCATCATCCTCGCAGGGACCGAGCAGATGTATTTGTAGATGCCGGGTCTGGTGCGCTTGAGGTGAAGGTCTGGCCCGAAAATTTATTCCCTAAACTTATGTTCAGGAACCTGAACGGTTCTCGCGACTATCTACAAGGACAGGAGCACCGATGAACCGCTACTTTTTCAACTTCCGGGAAGGCGATGAAATCGCGCGCGACAGGATCGGCATGTTCCTTCCCGATCTCGATGCCGCCCGCGAGGAAGCGATTCGCACCTGGCGCGATCTTGTCGAAGTTGCGGCGAATGATGGCGAATTGCCGGACTGCGCCATCCAGATTGCCGACGCAGCCGGTGAAACCGTGCTGACCGTTCCTTTTGGAGACCGCGCGCGCGTGCACTGAGGCCATCCTGCCGGAACCGGGCAGCGGACCCATTCGTTTATCTTTTGTTGCGAAGGCGGCCTAACCCTCGGAGAAATACATGAAAGTCATTTTGATCAGCGCGGCCGCCGCGATTCTCTGTGCCAGTTACGCGATGGCGCAGGATGCGACAATCACCATCGAACCCGCGCATCGCACCATCATTCATCAGTACATTGTGAAGGAGCGCTTGCAGCCGGTACGCTACAAGGAAACTGTAGCCGTGGGCACGGTGCTGCCGGAAGACGTCGCATTGCAGCCGATACCGGAGGAATGGACGACTTCCGTTCCGGAGGTCGGCCACTACGAATATTTCGACTGGAACGGCAAGGTCGTGTTTGTGGAGCCGAAGAGCCGCCGCGTGGTCCAGATCGTCGACTGACGCTCCTCTCTGTGTTGAATGAGAAAAAGCCCGCCGGCAGGCGGGCTTTTTCTTTTGGCCCGAACCGGCCGCCCCTGAAAAGAATTCCTGGGCAACTCTGACCTGTGCCATATCAGCCGCGGGGATTCGACCAGGCGCGCCAGTCCGCATGCCGCAAGTCTACGATGTACATTCGTTCGCCTTCATCGCCTCGGCGCTCGCGCTGGTGCTCGTCTATGGCCTGGTGATCACGGAGCTCGTGAACCGGGCTGTCACGGCGGTGCTGGGTGCGGGCGTCCTGATAGCGCTTGGTGTGCTCAATCAGGCCGAAGCCATCCGGTCCATCGATTTCAACACCATCGGGCTGCTCGTCGGCATGATGATCATGGTGGCGGTGGCGCGCAAAAGCGGCCTGTTCGGCTATCTCGCCATTCGCGCGGCGCAGGTTGCGCGCGGTTCCCCGGCAGGAATCCTCTTCTCGCTCGCGCTGGTCACCGCGGTTCTGTCCGCTTTCCTCAACAACGTGACCACCATCCTGCTGGTGGTGCCGGTGACCTTCGTTGTGTGCGGGCGCCTGAAGGTGCCTGTCTATCCCTTCCTGTTCGCGGAGGTGTTTGCCAGCAACATCGGCGGTACCGCCACGCTGATCGGCGACCCGCCCAACATCATGATCGGCTCGGCGACGCATCTGAGCTTCGACGCTTTTATCCAAAATCTGATGCCGGTGGTCGCGCTCATCATGGCACTGCAGTTTCTCGTCAATCACCTTCTGTGGGGGCGCAAATTGCGCGCCAGCGCCGAAGATCGCGCCGCCATCATGCAGCTGAACGCACGCGAAGCGATCGAGGATCGCCGCCTGCTGCGCTGGGCCTTCCTTGTGATCGGGCTTGCCATTGCGGCTTTCGCCGTTGAGGACGCGCTGCACCTTCAGGCGGCTACCATCGCCATGTTCGGCGGCGCGCTGATGCTCCTCATCGAGAACATGCCGCTTGCCCATTCCGACCAAAGCCGCAACGTCACCTCGGCGCTGAACGAGATCGAATGGATCACCATCTTCTTCTTTCTCGGCCTGTTCATTGTCGTCGGTGGGGTGGAGCACGCAGGCGTGCTGGCGTGGCTGGGCGACAGGCTCATCGCGCTGACCGGCAGCAATCTGAAACTGGCGGCAAGCGCGCTGTTGTGGGTGTCTGCCGTTCTCTCGGCCATCGTCGACAACATCCCGTTCGTTGCCACCATGATTCCGTTGATCAAGGGGCTGGCGCCGACCTTCGGCGGCGCGCACGCAGTGCAGCCGCTTTGGTGGTCGCTCGCGCTCGGCGCCTGCCTCGGCGGCAACGGCACCCTTGTGGGGGCGAGTCCCAATCTGGTGGCGGCGGGACTCGCCGAAAAAGCCGGCGTGGAATTCCGCTTTCTGAAATTCACTGCGCTCGCCTTTCCGATGATGCTGGGCAGCATCGCCATCTGCCAGCTCTATCTGTGGTGGCGGTATTTCTGAGGGACGCTGCCTAAGTGGCGGCCGCCTCCTCGACGCCGGCTGTTACTTCGGCAGATTCGTCCGGGCTTTCGGCAGCCACAGTGGGCTCTGTCGAGGCCTCCGCCGTATCGGACTGCCACAGAGTTGTGGTGAGGTCCGCGGAATAGATGGCCAGGCGGCCTTCCTCTTCGACAGCCAGCATGGCGTCCGGATTGCCGGCCGTGTCGGATGCCCACACGCTTTTGCGGGCTGCATCGTAGATCACCAGATTCCCATCGGACTGCATGACGAAAGCCGCGCCCTTGTCGGTCGTGCCGCTGTCCCACAAGAGCTTCAGCCCGGCCGTGCGCCACAATTCGAGATTGCCACGCGCGCTGAACACCAGTTGGTGGTGGTCCCCGACAGTCCATGCGGCGGCGCGGCCGAATTCTATCGCCCGAAAGAGCAGCTTACCCAATGCGGGAATCTCCAGTTGGTCAGGCAGATAATGCGCCGGTTCCGGTCTAGGGCGCGGGGAGGCTACATCCAAATGTCATATTCTGCCTATGCCTCATTTGATCAGTCAGCGATGGCCGCCACCGGCGGTTGCGCGGGGGTCCCACCGGCTGCGTCGGGGACGGCGAGCCACGCGTCGATCGCCCTCTTCGCGGCGGCGATGGCTTCCTGCCGGGAGGGGACTCCTTCCGGCCCGCTGCCAGGCGGCATGCCGAACATTGACGTGCGGCGGTCGCGCTTCGGATGGATGGAATAATGCCAGATGCCGTCGTCGTTGCGCGGGATGGAAAACATCACGCCCCGATACTCGCCGAGAATTCTCATGAAAGGCTCCCCGCGGCCCCTCCTCCGACGGGCCGGCGCTCCCTTTTCTACGGCGCGTGGCGGGAGCAATAACCGGAAACTCCCGTGGCAGTTCCGCGAGACTGGCAAGCATTTCCGGTTCCTTCTCCGCGGCCTTTTATTTGGGAAATGACGGCGGGACGCGCCTGCCGGAACGGAGATCGGGCGTGAACCGTTTCCTGAGGGTCGGGGGTGCGTATGCGATTCCCAAGAGAGGCGGCCGTGCCATGAACCCTTCATCCATCGATCCGCGCGCGATTTTTCTGGTCGCCGCCATCGTGGTGGTCATTGCGCTTTTCGTGGCCGCGATCCTGTTTCTGCGGCGCCGCACACACCGCCGGCAGATGGAGAAGCGCTTCGGTCCCGAATATGCGCGGCTTGTGAAAGAAATGGGCAGCCGCAAGCGCGCCGAGGCGCGGCTGTTCGAGCGCGAAAAACGCGTGGCGGGCTACGATATTCGTCCGCTCAGCGAAGCCGATCGCGTCCGCTACCTGCGCGTGTGGCGCACGGTGCAAGCGCGCTTCGTCGACGATCCGGGCGATGCAATCGCAAAGGCGGACCAGCTTCTGACCGAA
>DASXGS010000372.1:0-1648 GCA_036488975.1 Rhizomicrobium sp.
AGCGAGCATGCGCCGGGAGAATAATAGAGTTTCATGGCAACACTCCTCGCCTCGACCGGGTAGAAACGCGCCGCAAGCCGAAGGCGTTGCTTCGACCGGTAGGTTTGGGTCGCGGCCTTGTGACTTGAGCCTTGGCCGGTGGCTCCTACCTTGGCCGCGTGTGTCGGAGAGCGGGCGGATGAAACATCGTTGCGGCACAATTCACCGGCGCGCGCTGATCGCGGCGGGCGCGGCCCTATCCGCAAGTGTGGTTATTCCGCGCGGGGCCGTACGCGCCGCAGCTGCCGCTACCGCAGTGCCGGCGGAAGTCGCCGGCATTGCGCTTCCGCAATCGGCTCTGGCGCGCAAGGCGGCCGCGTATGCGGCGGCGATGTGCCCGGACTATCTCTTCAACCATTGCATGCGAACCTATTTGTTCGGTGCGTTGTTTGCGAAGAAGCAGAAACTTGTCTTCGATGCCGACGCAGCCTTCGCCGCCGCCGCGCTGCACGATCTGGGATTGCTGAAGAACTTCGAAAGCGCACGACAATCCTTCGAGATCGATGGTGCCGATGCGGCCGAGAAATTCGCCCGCGATGCCGGCGCGCCGAAAGAACGCGCCGATCTCGTTTGGCACGCCGTCGAGATGCATGACGGAAAATGGCCGCTCACCAAGCGGCAGGGGCCGGAGGCGATGCTGGTGGCGGTCGGGGCGGCTTCCGATGTGGACGGCCCGGATCCGTCGATGACCAGCCCGGCCGAAATTCACGCGATCGTCGCGGCCTTTCCGCGTCTGCAGTTCAAGAGGCAGTTTACCGCGGTGTTGATCGATCACTGCAAGCGCAAGCCGCAATCGCAGGCTGGTACCTGGCTTGAAGGGCTGTGCCGCGAGCAGGCCCCGGCCGCATGGACGGATACAGTGCAAAGGGAGATCGCCGCCGCGCCTTTTGCCGAATAGGACCTAACGGCTGAGGGAGCCGGTGAAACGTAGCGTCCGCCCCCTTGGCCGCGGGCGCGAAGCACATTAGATCAGGGCATCCCTGAAAACCCGGAGTATGCCCCTTGTCCATGCTGAATCGCCGCCTCGACGAAGAAAGAGAAAAGCCGCAGGAAAAGACGCCGGAATCCTCCATTTCCCCGGCCGCCCTGGCGCTGTTCAAGTCGCGCACCGTTCTCATCTTCGGGGAAGTGGACATGAAGATGGCAGAGCGGGTGACCGCCCAGCTGCTCGCCTTTGCGGAGACGGAGGGCGACATCCGGGTGGTGCTCAACTCACCGGGCGGGCATGTGGAATCCGGCGATACCATCCATGACATCATCCGCTTCGTGGGGCCGCGGGTGAAGATCATCGGCACCGGCTGGGTGGCGAGCGCCGGCGCCCACATTTATCTCGGCGCGCCGCGGGAGAACCGCCTTGCGCTGCCGTTCACGCGCTTCCTGCTGCACCAGCCGCTCGGCGGCATTCAGGGACAGGCGTCCGACATTCACATCGAGGCCGAGGAAATTTTGAAGATGCGCGAGCGCCTCAACCGCGAGATCGCGCGCGAAACCGGGCAGACCTACGAGAAGGTCGTCGAGGATACCGAGCGGAACTTCTGGATGAGTGCTGAGCAGGCCAAAAATTACGGCCTCGTCGGCAAGATCGTCGCCCGCGCCGAAGACGTGTAGC
>DASXGS010000458.1:0-2826 GCA_036488975.1 Rhizomicrobium sp.
GGGAACGCGAAACCCCAGATGCGGCGGAAGGTCGGCGGGCAGGGTTCCACGCGGATCTTTCACCTCGCATTCGCCGCCCAGCGTCTCGTCATCCGATTTGCCATAACCGTCATCAACGAAATACGCGCCGGCCCAGAAGGCGCCGGGATGCGTTGAGGCGGCAAGTCCTTCCTCTTTGCGGCGCACCTCCGCGAACGCCGCGATATTCCATTCGAGCGAGACGCGCCCGCCGGCGCGCGTAGAAGTCATCCCATCGGCCAGTTCGCGGAGCATGCGAAACAGCGCGGGTGCGCCGATAGTGCCCCAGCTTTCGAGGTCCGGTTGCGAGCGCCAGCCAGTGCCATTTTCGGGAATGGCGCCGGCCGTTTGCATTCGCTCGACCACCAGCGGACGCAACTCGGCATTCACCTCCACAGCAACAGGAAGATAGTGAACGCAGATCGGTGTGGGAAACGCGCTGCGGATTTGCGGTTTTGGTGTGGCCATGCGGTCATTCAATCACAATTCGGGGAGCGGCGCGTTGGGGAGCGGCGATTTTCTCTGCCACCTGTGTCGCCAATGCAAGGAAGGCGTGTGCTTCGAGACTCTCGGGTTTGAACGCGACAATCGGTGTGCCGGCATCGGAAGTTTCTCGGATGGCTGGCACCAGCGGAATTTCACCGAGGAACGGCGTGTTCAGTTCCTTCGCCGTTGCACGCGCGCCACCATGGCCGAAAATATGCGATTCTTCTCCGCAATGGGGGCACACGAACACACTCATGTTCTCCACGATACCCAGCACCGGCACTTCCGTCTTGCGGAACATCGAGAGGCCCTTGCGTGCATCGATCAGCGCAATGTCCTGCGGGGTGGAGACGATCACCGCGCCTTTCAGCGGCACGCGCTGCGCGATGGTGATCTGCGCATCGCCGGTGCCGGGCGGCATGTCGAGCACCAGCACATCCAGCGGCGCCCACGCGACATCGTTCATCATCTGGGTGAGTGCGCTTTGTACCATCGGTCCGCGCCAGACGAGCGGCGCATCCTCGCCGACCAGAAACCCGATCGACATCGCCTTCAGCCCGAATTTCTCGATCGGCTTGAGTTTCTGTCCGTCGCTTTCCGGCTTGCGGTTGATGCCGAGCAGCCGCGGCACCGAGGGGCCGTAAATATCCGCATCGAGCAGGCCCACTTTCATGCCCAGTTTCGAAAGCCCGAGCGCGAGATTCACCGCAACGGTGGACTTGCCGACACCGCCCTTGCCGCTTGCCACCGCGATCACCGATTCCACGCCGGGGATACCTGTCTGTCGCGTCTGTTGTGGAGCGGCTGCGCGCGGAGGGGCCGCGTGCGGTTCCTGATGCGCGGTCAGCACGGCGGTCACGGACAGAACGCCTGATACTTTCGCCACCGCGTCTTCGCAGGCCTTGCGCAGCGGCTCCGCGTCGCGCCCACGCTCCGGTGGCACCTCGATGGCAAATCCCACATTGCCGTCGCGGATCACCAGCCCCTGCACCATGCCAGCCGTGACCACGTCGCGGCCGCCGGCGGGGTCGCTCACCGTCGCAAGCGCCTTCAGTACATCGTCTTTTGTGGCCGCCATGGGCTTGGTTTGCGCCTTTCTCGGGACACCCTATATAACCCGCACGTTCTTCGAACCAAGGAATCGCTGGGGCGCAGCGTTCCTTACACCGGCGAAACGGGATGTCCTGGATCAACCCATCGGGAAGCGGCGACGGGGGCTCTCGCGGTCCGTGGCACCGGCCCGATCCGCCGGGCGGCGGAGGCGGCGGCAGGCCGCCCGATCTCGAAGAGCTGCTGCGCCGCGGCCAGGATCGGCTGCGCCGGCTCTTGCCGGGCGGCGGCCGCGGCTTCACTGCCGGAAGTCTGCTGATCATTGTGCTGGGCGTCGTGGTCGTGTGGCTGCTCACCGGCATCTACGTGGTGGGCGCGCGCGAGCAGGGTGTGGTGCTGCGCTTCGGCGCATTCGTGGCGCGCACCGGCCCGGGCATCAACTATCACCTTCCATGGCCGATCGAATCTGTCGAGGTACCGCAAGTCACCCGGCAGAACCAGATAAACATCGGCTACGGCCAAGTGACCGACAACAACGGGCAAACCTCCACCGAGGACATCCCTGAAGAGAGCCTGATGCTGACCGGCGATGAGAACATCATCGACGTGAACTTCACGGTGTTCTGGGTGATCAAGGATGCGGGCGACTACCTGTTCAAGGTCGACAATCCCGATCAGGCGATCAAGGCGGTCGCGGAAAGCGCCATGCGCCAAGTGGTCGGCCAGAACCAGATCGAGCGCATTCTGACGCAGGACCGCGAGCCGGTGCAGCTCCAGGTGCGCGAGCTGATGCAGAAGACCCTGGACGCATACGGGGCCGGCGTCACGGTCACGCGCGTGCAGATGCAGAAGGTGGATCCACCCATGGAGGTGATCGCCGCCTATCGCGACGTGCAGGCGGCGCGCACCGATCAGGATCGCATGCGAAACGAGGCAGAAGCCTACGCCAACAAGATCATCCCGGAGGCGCGCGGCCAGGCGGCGCGCATTGTGCAGGAGGCACAGGGCTATAAGCAGAAGGCTATCGCGGAAGCCAGCGGCGAGGCGAAGCAGTTCACTTCCGTGTATGAGGAATATCGCAAGGCGCCGGACATCACCCGCCGGCGCATGTATCTCGAAACGATGTCACGACTGTTCGCGCCGATGAACAAGGTGATCGTGGACGAGAACGCGGCCAAGAATATCATCCCCTATCTGCCGCCGCAGACCTTCGGCCGCGGCAGCCCTGAAACCGTGACGGTGACGCCGCCGCAGGCTTCGCAGGTTGGACCG
>DASXGS010000038.1:0-3326 GCA_036488975.1 Rhizomicrobium sp.
CCGCCGAAGCGGCGTGGCGATCCCTGGCGAGAAACCATTCTCCATCGCTTTGCCGGCGGCAGCGACGGCGCAATACCGGCAGGTGGCGTCATGCTTGGGGCAGGTGGCGCGCTCTACGGTGCGACGAGCTATGGCGGCGGCTGTCCCTCGGACACGCGGGGTTGCGGCACGATCTTCAAACTGTCGCGGCCCATGCACCCCGGGGGAAAGTGGCGCGAGACAATTCTGCACAGGTTCGAGAATGGAGCGGACGGCAAGAATCCCGATGGCGCGCTCGTTCGCGATAGTGCGGGCCACGTCTATGGAACGGCCCTGAACGCAATTTTTCAGATCACGCCCTGAGCCTCACGCCTTTGCCTGCCGACCCGTCGTTCAGGCAGCGGCGCGGATGGGTTCGGCAGGGATCGTTTGCGGCACACGGTCAGGCGCGGAGAATCGCAGCGTGCCGTCTTCTAGCTTGCCGTAGCGCAACAGCATGAGATCGCGGGCGTAGTTCTGGTGCAGCTTCCACGGCGCCACGGTGCCCTGTCGCGGCAGGATGTCGTTGGCGCGCTGAATGTAGCCGGAGTTCAGGTTGAGCCACGGCGTCTCGCCCACCCCGGGATCGCGCTGCGCCACGCACATGGTGTAGCCCCGCGCGTCCATGTGGCTGAGCAGCCGGCACACATATTCGCAGGTGAGATCGCATTTCAGCGTCCACGACGCGTTGGTGTAGCCGAAGGCGGACGCGAGGTTCGGCACGCCGCTGTACATCATGCCCTTGTAGCTCATGGTGTCGGCGAAATTCACCGCATCCCGGTCGACGCTCACCTGCAGCCCGCCAGCCACCTTCAGCTGCAAACCGGTGGCGGTGACGATGACGTCGGCCGGAAGTTCGCGGCCGGATGTCAGCTTCAGCCCGTTCTCGGTGAATGTTTCGATGCGGTCGGTGACGACAGATGCCCTGCCCTCACGGATCGATTTGAAAAGATCGCTGTCCGGCACCAGGCACATGCGCTGGTCCCATGGATTATAGTGCGGCGTGAACTGCGCGATGTCGTAATCCGGGCCGAGCTCCTTCTGCGCCAGCTTCAGGATGAAGCGCTTCACCTTCTCGGGCGCCTTCTTCGCGCGGTTGAAGAAGTACATCTGCATGAGAACGTTGCGCCAGCGCACTAGCTGATACGCCAGCATCGCCGGCAGCTTGGCGCGCAGCCAGTTCGCCATTTTGTCTTCAGCCGGCACGGATACGACATAGGTGGGCGAGCGCTGCAGCATGGTGACATGAGCCGCGTCCTTCGCCATTTCCGGCACCACGGTGACGGCGGTGGCGCCGCTGCCGATCACCACCACGCGCTTGCCGCGATAGTCGAGATCGTTCGGCCAGAACTGCGGATGCACGATGCGGCCCTGGTACAGCTCGGTGCCCGCAAATTTCGCATCGTAGCCGCCGTCGTAATCGTAGTAGCCGCTGCAAAGGAAAAGGAAGTTGCAGGTGAAGCGGATGGGCTGCTTGCTCGGGCCGCACTCGGCTTCCACCGTCCATCGCGCGTGCTCGCTGGACCAGGAAGCGTGCTTCACCATGTGGTGGAAGCGGATGTGCTGATCGATGCCGTTCTCGCGCGCGGTTTGGCGCACGTAGTTCAGGATGGAGGGGCCATCGGCGATAGCCTTGGCCTCGCGCCACGGTTTGAAATTGTAGCCGAGCGTATACATGTCGGAATCGGAGCGAATGCCGGGGTAACGGAACAAATCCCAGGTGCCGCCGATGGCGTCGCGGCCTTCGAGAATGGCGTAGCTTTTCGCCGGACAAGCGGTCTGCAGATGGTAGCCGGCCCCTATTCCCGACAGACCTGCCCCCACAATAATGACGTCGAAATGTTCGCTCATTGAGGCACAATACCTGAGAAAATCGGAACTGACAATCTGTCAGTCTGAGGCCTGGCGCGCCGGCCGTGGATAAAGGAGCTGAAGATGGTCGAGGCGACATGCCATTGCAGGGCGGTGCGGGTGGAAGTTCCCAAGCCGCCGCAAGAGGTCGAGGTTAAGGAGTGCAACTGCTCCATTTGCCGGCGTAGCGGCGGGGTGCTGGCGTACTATTCGCCTAGGGAAGTGCGGGTGAGCGGCGCCACCGACATCTATATGTGGGGCGACCGTGACATCGAATTTCACCGCTGCAAGGTGTGCGGCAACTTCACCCACTGGGCGCCCGTCGACAAATCGTACGATCGCATGGGCGTGAACATTCGGCTGATGCCACCCGAATTGACGGCCGATCTGCGCATCCCGAAATTCGACGGCGCCGACACCTGGACGGTCATCGGCGAACGCCGCGGCCTTTAACCGTTAGCGGCGCGGCTATCGGTCGGCGCCTGCGAACGCTCATTGAGTCCGTAGTCCCGTATCACGTGCGCGATGCGCAGGCGGTAATCGCGGAAGATGCCGTTGCGGCCAGCCGACTGCGCCGCGCGGTGTTCCTCAAGATTGCGCCAGGCTGCAACCGAGGATTCATCGCGCCAGAAGGAAAGCGAGAGGATGTTGCCAGGATCGGTCAAGCTCTGATAGCGCTCGATCGAGAGGAAGCCGTCGATGCCGTCCAGCAGCGGCCGCAAGCGTGCGGCAATCTCGAGGTAAGCGCTGCGCGCCACCTCATCGGCCGGCACCACCTCGAATATGACCGCGATCACGCGGTGACCGGACGCAGAAACCGCCGCTCCTCTTTCAGAATGAAGCGTTCGCGAACTGCGTATTCGAAATTGGCGCGGCCCGGGGCGTCCATCTTCAGCTTCGCACGATAGCTTTCATAAGCGGCCAGGCTGTCGAAGCCGATCAGTGCGTGCGCCTCGTAGTTGGTGCCCTCATGCGGCATGAAATAGCCAATCAGCTCGCCGCCACAGGCGGGAATAATGGCGATCCATTTTCGCGCGTATTCCTCGAACTGTGCCTGCTTGAACGGGTCGATCTCGTAACGAATATGGCAGACGACATTCATGTTCTTCTCCATGGCTCCGCTTTTGCCGGCCGCAACGGCCGCAAGGGCAAGCAGCGGCAGCTCCAGGACGGTCCGGCG
Source organism: Rhizomicrobium sp. (assembly GCA_036488975.1). Taxonomy (GTDB): domain Bacteria; phylum Pseudomonadota; class Alphaproteobacteria; order Micropepsales; family Micropepsaceae; genus Rhizomicrobium. Next base: position 3,050 of record DASXGS010000038.1, read on the forward strand.
ATCGGGCATGGATGGAGCCTAGCGCTGGCTCAAAAAGCATGCTTCGACTATGGCCGAAGTATCCCTGCCCCGTGATCGTCTATTGTCGAGCGATGAAAGAAGGCCCCAGCATTGCACCCATTGCCGCACTGGCCGGCGATCCTGCCCGTGCCAACATGCTGTCGGCGCTGATGGGCGGCAAAGCCTTGACCGCCAGCGAGCTCGCCAATGAAGCCGGTGTGACGGCGCAAACCGCCAGCGCGCATCTGGCCAAGCTGGAAACGGGCGGCCTGATTAC
>DASXGS010000049.1:0-4243 GCA_036488975.1 Rhizomicrobium sp.
TCCGCCGACATTGGCGGTGACGATTTCGGTGAACGATTCGCCGCTGGCGGGGCGCGAGGGAAGCAAGGTGCAGAGCCGCGTCATCCGCGAGCGCCTGCTGCGCGAAGCCGAAGGCAATGTGGCCATCAAGGTGCGCGAGACCGGTGAAGGCGCCTACGAAGTGGCCGGCCGGGGCGAGTTGCAGCTCGGTGTGCTGATCGAAACCATGCGGCGCGAAGGATTTGAATTGTCCATTTCGCGCCCGCGCGTGCTCTATCAGAAGGATGAGACAACCGGCGAACGGCTGGAACCGGTCGAGGAAGTCACCATCGATGTCGACGATCCCTATACCGGCATCGTCATCGAGAAGGTCTCAATGCGCAAAGGCGAGCTGCAGGACATGCGGCCCACCGGCGCCGGCAAAACGCGGTTGGTGTTCTTTGCGCCGTCGCGCGGCCTCATCGGCTATCACGGTGAATTCCTCACCGACACGCGCGGCACCGGCGTGATCAACCGCATGTTTCACGGCTATGCGCCGTTCAAGGGCGCCGTGGAGGGCCGCCGCAACGGCGTGCTGATCTCGACCAGCGACGGCGAAGCCGTGGCCTACGCGCTGTGGTACCTGGAAGAGCGGGGACGCATGTTCATCGTGCCCGGCACGAAAGTGTATCAGGGCATGATCATCGGCGAGCATTCGCGCGACAACGATCTCGATGTGAATCCGCTGAAATCGAAGCAGCTGACCAACATCCGCACGACCAGCAAGGACGAAGCGGTGCGCCTCACCCCCGTCGCGCCGATGACGCTGGAACAGGCCATTGCCTACATCGAGGACGAGGAGCTGGTGGAGGTCACGCCACAATCCATCCGGCTGCGCAAGCGCGAACTGCTTCCCCATCTTCGCAAGCGCGCGAAGGCGGAAGCCGACGCATGAACACGCTGCTCGCCGCGATTGCGGTTGGAGCCGCGGCAGTCGCGACGCCTGCGCTTGCCGATTCGCAAAGTAACGCAATCGCTCCGATCGAAGCGGCGATGCCCGATGCGGTGCAGAAACAGGGCTTCGGCGGCTATGTCCTGATCGAAATGCGCAGCAAGCCGGTCTTCAGCAAGGGCTACGGTTATGCCGACCGCGAGAAAAAGATTCCGTTCCGGATCGATACCATCGCGCAGATCGGATCGATCACCAAATCCATGACCGCGTTCGCAATTCTCAATCTGGCGCGCGAGGGCAAGATCGACATCGAAAAGCCGGTGAAGATCTATCTGCCGCGGGCAGCGGAGCCGGCGGCATCCGCCACCATCCATCAGCTTCTCACGCATCACGCGGGTCTCACCGACCATTGCGGCGAGGATTTCGACAAGCTGACCAGAGAGGACGAGGTCACCAGGTGCATGGCGAAGCCGCTCGAATTCAAGCCTGGCGAGGATCACTACTCCAACATGGGTTACAGCATCCTGGCGGCGGTGGTGGAGCAGGTGTCCGGCCAGAGCTGGGAGGACTATCTGCGCGCGCAGATGTGGAAGCCGCTTGGCATGACGAGCACAGGCTTCGCACGCTTTGACGGCGCGAAGACCGACCGCTTCGCCTACGGCTACCCGCCCGGAAAGCCGCGGGACGATGTGATTTCCAATTCCATCGCCAAGCTTCATGGCGCGGACTGGAATCTGCGCGGCAATGGCGGCACGCAATCCTCAGTCGCCGATATGGAGCGCTACTATCGGGGGCTCAGCGGGAAAATTCCGGGCATCCCGCGCGAAGTCGCGACCCAGCTGATCGCCCCGCGCGATCCCATCGAGGGCGAGGCCTGGGAAGGCTACGGGTTTGCCGTCCGTCTCGACAACAATAACAGGCCTTATCGCATCGGCTTTGCCGGATCGGACGAAGTTTTCATGGCCTACTTCGGATGGCTGCCGCGGCAGGACATCTTCATTTACGTCGTAGGCAACAACGGCGCAGACAATGTGAAGCCGGTGATCTCCGCCGTGCTGCATGCCGCTTACAAGATCGCCGGCATCACGCCCGACATGCTGCAGCCGAAAAAGAAGTAGCCGCGCACGTGCCCATCCCGTTCAACCGCGCGTTCGATGTGCCCTATGGCGAGGTGCTGCGCCTTTCGCCGATGGTTTCGCGTCTGCTCGCGCGCAATCCGAGCCCGTTCACGTTCAAGGGAACCGGCGTGTATATCGTCGGCGCAAACGAGCAAGCGCGCGATGTTGCGGTCATCGATCCGGGGCCGCTGGTGCCGGAGCATCTCGACGCGCTGAAGGCCGCACTTGCCGGCAAGCAGGTCACGCATATTCTCATTACACATACGCACGCCGATCATTCGCCGGCGGCGAAGCCGCTCAAGGAATGGACCGGTGCGCCGACGTATGGCTTCGGCCCGCATGGCTCGGGCCGCGATGAAGGCGGCGTGAAAATGGAAGAAGGTGGGGACCGCGACTTCGTGCCCGATGTGGCGGTCCGCGACGGCGACGTGATTCAAGGCCACGGTTTCACCTTCGAATGCGTGTTCACGCCGGGCCACACCTCCAACCACATGTGCTACGGCTTGCGCGAAGAGAAGGCGCTGTTCACCGGCGATCACGTGATGGGCTGGTCCACCACGGTGGTGGCGCCGCCCGACGGCGACATGGCGGCGTATATGGCGAGTTTGCGCAAGCTGCTCGCGCGCGACGACCGCATTCTCTATCCCACGCATGGCGGGCCGATCCGCGATCCGAAGCCCTTCGTGCAGGCCTATATCGATCATCGGCTGCAACGTGAGGCGCAAATTCTTGACTGCCTGCGTGATGGCATCTCGATTATTCCCGACATGGTTGTGCGCATGTACGCGGACGTGGACAAGCGCCTGCATCCCGCCGCCGCTCGCTCCGTCCTTGCCCACCTCATCCATCTGGAAGCAGAAGGGCGAGTGTGTCGGGATGCCGGGCATTACACGTTAGCAGCTTAGTCGCCATCAGGACGTATTCGACAGCTTCTTCATGAAGTCGCGGATGCGAGCGGCGTTCTCTCCGAAATCTGATTCACCCACGCGACTTTTGGAGCGGACATCCAGCCGCGCGCCCTGGCCTGCGGGGCGTACGCGAATCACGATGTCGTCCGTCATGCCGAACCAGAAACTCGTATCGGTCGCCTCGATGCGGCCCTGCTTCGGATCAATGGCCACCACGTTCCAGCCCATGCTGCGTGCGGCACGCTCTGCCCGGTCGAACAACTTTGCCGGATCGGTGAGATCGGCGTGCTGGCGCAGATCGGGGTAATATTTCTTCTGCAATTCCCAGGTGGGCGCGCGCTCGCCATCCGGGCCTAGCGCCGCTTTCGGCCCATCGTAGTCAGGCGGGGTGAGGTCTTGTGGAGCGGAACCACCAGCGCTGCGCAGCTTCAGCAAGGCCACGAACTGCGGCGGATGCTCGGTATCGGTCGAGATGTCGTGGATCGCCGGCGAGGTCTTCCAAATGTAGATGTCGTATAGAGGCGCCGCCAGCAACGCGATGGAACCGAGAAATGCCATCACGCCATAGCGGGCGCCCTCGCCGCGGTTCGCCACCGCGGCCCACACTGCCCACATCAATCCGAGGGCGAACGCCGCCAGGCCGAAATACAGGCACCACGGAAACAGTGTGAACAGGCCGAAGCGGTAGTCCCAGTAACCGAAACGGGTGCCCAGCGCCGCCACGAGCCCAAAGAGCAATGCGACCGCAAATGCCGCGAAGCCGATCTTCGCCAGCCAGGGCAGGACGCGCATGAAGCCCCTTTTTATTCCGCCGCGGTGGAGAGGGTGTGCTTTCCGAAACGCTCGCGCAATGCGGTCTTTTGGATCTTGCCGGTGGCGGTGTGAGGGATTTCGCTCACGAACACAACATCGTCCGGCATCCACCATTTGGCGATTTTGCCGGCGAGGTAGTCGAGGATGTCGTCCTGCGTCGCGCGCTCGCCGGGCTTCAGCACCACGATCAGAAGCGGACGCTCGTCCCATTTCGGATGCGGCATGCCAATGACTGCCGCTTCCGCCACTGCGGGGTGGCCGACCGCGATATTCTCGATCTCGATGGACGAAATCCATTCGCCCCCGGACTTGATCACGTCCTTGGCGCGGTCGGTGATCGTCATGTAGCCGTCGGGATCGATGGTGGCGACGTCGCCGGTATCGAACCAGCCTTCGCCGTCGAAGGCATCGGTGCCCTCGCCGCGAAAATAGCCTTTGGCCACCGACGGCCCACGCACCTTGAGCCGTCCGAACGCCTTGCCATCGCGCGGCAA
>DASXGS010000069.1:0-3153 GCA_036488975.1 Rhizomicrobium sp.
CATGAAGGCGCCGTCCGAGTCACGGAGCCTCACGGCTTCGTCGGGAATAGAGAACTGCGCGCCGAACTTCTGCGCCTGGTTGTAGGCGCGCGCCGTCAGCGCGATCCCGGTGATGCCGGTGGGAAATCCGAAATAGTTTTCGATCCGCGCCGAGGCGCCCGCCTGTCCGCCAAACGCGCGGCAATCGAGCACCAGCACGTTCAGTCCTTCCGACGCCGCATAAACCGCCGCCGCCAAGCCCGCCGGCCCCGCGCCGACGATCGCAACATCATACAGTTTCGATGAATCGATCGGCCTCACTAGACCGAGGCAGGTGGCGAGTTCGTTTTCGCTCGGATTATGCAAACGCTGCCCGCTCGGACACACGACAAGCGGCAAGTCGGAGGGCGCCAGCTTCAACTGCTTGACCAGAGCCTTCGCAGTCTCATCCGATGCTGGATCGAGGATCTGGTGCGGATGACCGTTGCGGTCGAGAAAACTGCCAAGGCGCAGCACATCGCTTTGTTCCGAGCTGCCAATGATGATTGGGCCGGAGTGACCGGTTTCGAGCAGACCCACGCGCCGCAGGATCAGAGCCCGCATGATGCGCTCGCCTAGTTCGGCCTCCGCCACCATGAGCTCGCGCAGCTTGTCCGGCGGAATGACCAGAGCTTCCACATCTGATTTCGCTACTGCATTCACCAGTGCGGGGGTGCCGGAGAGCAGCGACAGTTCCGCGCTGAAAGAGCCCGGCCCATGGGTGACGATGTGTTCGTCATGTCCGAGCGCATCGTGCTGAGTGGCCTCAACCTCGCCCGAGAGAATGACGAGCATGCCGGGCGAACGCTCACCCGCTTTGGAGAGGTACTCGCCGGAGCGGTATAGCCGGATTTCGCCGAAATGACGCAGGCGATCGATTTCGTTGGGTGCCAGCGTGGGAAATGCCTGATCGCGGCGCGTTTCAAGAACGGAAGTGTGGCTGGAACTCATGCGAGGACTGTCGGTCGGCATCTGCCGGAAAGCAACCGCGGTTGCGGCCCGCGGCGCAGACGCTGGAGAAGCGACGACCTACAGCTGGAAGAGCCCTTCCGCATTTGTCTGGAAGAACTGTTTCTTCGCCTCGGCGTCGATCGCGAGATTGTCCTGCGCCAGCACTTCGTCGGCCACGAACTGGTAGGGGTAGTCCATCGCATACAGCACATGGTCCATGCCCAGCACCTGCTGGCACAACCGGATCGACGGTTCGAAGGCCATGCCGCTGGTGGTCACATACAAATTCTCGCGCATGATCTCCGGGATCCAGCGCTGCAGCGGCTTGATGCTGTCGTAGCGCTTCGCCGCCACGCCGGCCCGATGCATGTAGTCGAGGCGGAAGAGCCAGAACGGCAGCGCTTCGCCCAAGTGCCCGAGCACGAATTTAAGTTTCGGAAACCGGTCGAACAGCCCGGCCACCATCAGGCGCAATGTGTGCAAGCCCGTGTCCACGCCGAACCCGTAGATGGCGCCGTCCAGCCCCCTTTCCAGCATCGGCTGGATGAGATCGCGCTGCGGGCCGGTGGGATGCAGATAGATCGGCACATCCAGCGCTTCGCACGCCTCGAACACCGCCCAGAATTTCGGATTGTCGAGATATTCGTTGCGCGTGTGGCCGTTGAATATCGCGCCCTTCAGGCCAAGTTTCGTCACGCCGCGCTCGATTTCCTTTGCGGCGTGTGCCGGGTCCTGCGCCGCGAAGGCCGCCAGTCCGGCAAAGCGCGTGGGGTGGCGCGCAACCGCTTCAGACAGCGCATCGTTGGTGGAAATGGAGAGTGCGCGCGCTACATCCGCTTCGAACATGTTTACGCCCGGCGCTGTGAGCAGCAGCAGCTGCAGGTCGATGCCGGTCGCATCCATGTCCCCGAGCCGGCGCGCGTCCAGGTCGAGCAGGCGATCGCGGATCAGCTTTGGCCGTTCGGCCTCGCTGCGCAGATAGAAGCCCCACAGGCTCTTGAAGCCGGGATCGTCGTAACCGCTGTCGAGCAGTCGCCCAAATTGGGTGAACAGCTCCGGCGTTGCCCACGCTTCTTCGGTTGCGATGCGTTTGTACGGCGCGTTGCCGACTGCTGTCATTTGCGCCTGCCTACTTCGCCTGCTGCGGCACCATCGGCTTGCCGGTCACCGGATGCGCATAGTGGAACGGAATCACCGGCGTTTCCGGCCACAGTTTCCGGTGCGCTTCAGTAGCGATTTCATCCGGCCCCATCGGATCTTCCGGGTAGGTCTTGCTGGCGTACGGATACGCGTTCGGCGGCTGCTTCGCCCAGCCCTTCTCGAACTCGCCGTGCCAGATCGGATTGTAGTCAAGCACCCGGATCTTCCAGGTGCCGTCTTCTTTCACATACTCGTTCTCATAGATGCCGCCTTCCCACCACTGACGGGGCACCGAGCCAGAACCGGTGATGCTTTCGTGGCGTCCAGCCTGCATCAGGCTGCGGCCGCGGACCTTCGCCGTGCGCCCGTCCGGCGCCACGTGAACCACCATCTGCAGCTGCGGATGGTCGAGCAGGAAGCCGTAGACCGGCCCATTGAAGTCGTTGGTGAAGTTCTTGCGGAAGCGGCCGATATACAATCGCCGCACGCCCTCCTTGCCTCTGTAAATGCCACCCATGAAACGGACTTCGCCGTCTCTGGCGAACAGGTCGACGGTTTCGTCGTACAGGCATTTGTCAATCAGGTAGCCGTATGTGTACTGCAGGTTGCGGATCGCGTTCACGTCCTCCAGCTGCGTTACCCGGCTTTGTAGCTGCTGAACGACCGTTTCCAGCTCTGCGAGTTTCTTCTCAGAATCTGCCACGTAGTGCTCCCTTGATGGGTATGAACTGGCCGCGCACGCGACGCCGCAATTCCCAAAACAAGTGGGGCGCAGATCGCGATTGCAGTCTGCGCCCCGGGTGAACGGATTTTGAACTGGATCAGAAGTTTTTGCGGATCGTCAAAAAGAACTCGCGGGGCGGGGCGGGATTGCCAGTCACCGTGCCGAACCCAAACGCCGCAAGATTGAACATGTCGTAGAAATACCGCTTGTTGGCCAGGTTGGTTGCGCTGACCGCGACCTCCCAGCTGCCGTTCGGCGGATCCCAAGCCAATCTGGCGTTCAGGATTCCATGCGCCGGGACTGCAAGGAATTTGCTGCCC
>DASXGS010000113.1:0-5280 GCA_036488975.1 Rhizomicrobium sp.
CGTCCGGCAAGCCACAGTACGAGCTGACCTGAACGCACGCGACCGGCTTCGTCTGCCGTCAGCGCGCGGGTATTGGCGAAAAACGTCAAGACGCCTTCGGCGTTCGGCACCAGAACGCCGGCTGAAGCCACCGGACCCTTCTGCGCCGGAATATCCGGCGGTGGGCTTCCGGATGGGCGCAGACTGCCGACGGTATTGGAGCGGAAATCATAAGCCGGTTCGCTGCCGCTGTTACCGAAGCGGACGGTGGTGACGGGCTGTCCGCCATTGGCGAACGGCGCGGTCTTGATACTGCCGATTCCAATCCACGGCCGATCGGTGGCCGGCGCTATGCTGGCCGCGGTTGGCTTTATCGCCGCGGCGCCCAACCGGTCAGAAAGGCCGTTGAGCCGGATCGTAAAGTAAGTGTCGATGGCCAGCACCACCAGCGCAGCGAGCAGCAGCGCCAGCAACACGGGTTCCGCGGTCCATGATCGCCTCGCCGGCAGAGGCGACTGCGGGCGCAGCGCAGCGTTGCGCAAATCCGGGGGCGGCTGCTCCGGCTCCGGCGTCGAGGGCCGCGTCTGCTCCGCCGCTGCCAGTTCGGCGTGAGGCGTGGTCCGCTGGAAAAAGGGGTCTGCATCCGATGCGCTGTTTTCCTGTGCAGCGCGCATTGGTTGGGGAAATCCAGAGCCAAGCACTTCCGCCATGGCGGCAGGCCGTGTCGCTGTCGGTTGATCCGGTGGCAGGATGCTCCCGGGTGTCTGCGCAGGTCCGATTGTCGCAGATGAAAGCTCTTGTGGAGAGGGCAGTGCACCTTCAGCGCGCTCTTCGCGCGCGAACTCTTGCGATTCACCCGAGGTTGCCGCGGCCTCTCCCGCCCCGGCTTCCTGATCAGATCGCCGGCGTCGCCGCCTGCGCTCGGCCTTGTCCATGAAAACTACCGCAGATCAGAGAGTTGCGGGCCGCTTATAGCGCAAGCGCGCGCCGCCGCCAGTCAGAAGGCTTTAGTCCGCCCAAAAGGGCTTCCGCTTGCGGAACTCATCCCAGCGGCGAACGGCGGTCTTCCACATGCGATCCGCCCGCTCGAGCTGCCAGCCATAGACAATACCCGCTGCAAAAGAGAGTTCGGCGGTCGATGCCTGCGGCCCGCCTTCACCGGACGTGACCAATTTCTCCAAAATGTTTCGTGCCGTTGCTACATCGTTGACGGCCCCCAGCACGTCCTGCATGCCGCCCAGCCCTGCAAGGAATTTGTGCGCCGGCTTCTTCGAATAAAGCGGCGCAAAAAACTCGGCTGTGTAGCGTATCTTCTTCAACGCGATGCGAAGACGGTGACGCTCCTCATCGTTCAGCGACTGAAGCCGCCGGGTTCGTTTCGCCGCATGATCCAGGCGGTGCTTCAGCATACGCCCGGCAAGCGCCTTCGCCGGCGTTTCGAACGCGATGATGCCCTTCGCGGCGTGGGGCCTGGCGCGCGGATCAACGAGCCACGCGCGGTGGTCCAGCGCGTCGCTCAGTTCGCGCATGAACGCTGAGAAATTCGGCGCGCAAATGTGTGCGATGGCATCGTCCCAGGCCGTGCGCTGCGCCATGCGCGCCCGTTCGCGCAACGCGGCGAATGCCTCTTTGGCCCCATTCGCCTGCGCCGCCGGCTCGAACAAATCCTTCAAAAAGACGTCCAGATCGCGCGCCGGCGCAAGACGGCCCGCAATCTGCTTGGCGCGAAGACGCAGGCTTTCCATCGGCGGCGTGCGAAATTCGCCGCCGAACGAGGTGAATGCAACGCGCAGGCGGCGGAAGCCAACGCGCATCTGGTGCATGGCTTCGGCATCGCGCGCTTCCACCACCGCCGCGAAGTTCGCTGCGATGTGCCACTTGCACTGGATCAGCGTGAGCCGAAACGCGTCCTCCGCCGTGGCACTTTCGGGCAGGAGTGCCGGCTGCGCCTTGGCGGCTTGCGCCGGCCCATTCGGCCATGGCGTCGCGCTCTCGATGATCGCGGGCAGGGGGTGCAGACCATAGGCGGGATGGGCGCGCAGATCGTAGATCTGTGCGCCTGTATCGGCGGCGAATTTGAGTTCGAATTGTTGGCCCATGCGAGCGCGTTTCGGCTTGGCGCCGGTTTCGCTCCTTACCCTTACCCCGTGTCGCTAATCTTTCACACTTCGGGCGGTGACTTCAATTGACGCGGGTCAAAGCACGAACAGGAATTCCGGCCTCCGCCAAAGCCGCCTTTACGGCGGGAATGCTGACCTCGCCGAAGTGGAACAACGACGCCGCCAGTACTGCGCTCGCGTGGCCCTCGCGCACACCTTCGACAAAATCCTGCAGTTTGCCCACGCCGCCGCTTGCAATGACCGGGATGGAAACCGCGTCCGCGACCGCACGGGTGAGCGCCAAATCGTAGCCCTGACGCGTGCCGTCGCGATCCATGGAGGTCAGCAGGATTTCCCCGGCACCGAACTCAGCGAGTGTCCGCGCGTGCGCGATCGCGTCGATGCCCGTTTCGTTGCGGCCGCCATGCGTGAACACTTCGAATCTGTCCGCTGCGATCTGTTTCGCGTCTATCGCCGCCACAATGCACTGGCTGCCGAACTTCCGCGCCGCTTCGCGCACAAACTCCGGCCGCCGCACGGCTTCGGTGTTGATCGAAACCTTGTCGGCTCCGGCGAGCAGAAGCGCGCGAATGTCCTCCAGCGAGCGGACACCTCCGCCAACGGTCAACGGCATGAAACACACTTCCGCCGTTCGCCGCACCGCATCCAGCAGAATGCCGCGGTTCTCGTGGCTAGCGGCGATGTCCAGGAAACACAGCTCGTCGGCGCCTGCTGTGTCATAGATCATCGCCTGCTCCACCGGATCGCCGGCGTCCCGCAGGTTGGTGAAATTGATCCCCTTGACGACGCGCCCGTCCTTTACGTCCAGGCAGGGAATGACACGCGCCTTCAGCATTTCCGTCCGTTTCCGGGGAGATCGCCTGCAAAATCGCGGAATGAGGCATAAGATACAAGGCAGCGTGGCCGGAACGAACGGGGCGGTACCGCATTACTGCCATTTGAGGCAATAACCTGAGGCAGCGATGTCCGCCTTCTCGCTTTACGTGGTTGGTTTCATCATCCTGCTGGGTGGGCTTATCTATGGGGCCTATCTCATCCACGTTCCGCAGACCTGGATTATCGTGGGTGCGCTGGTCATTGTCGGGCTCGGGGTGATGTCTGCCGTTTCGCACACCAAGCGCCGCGATCCGCCTGCAGAACCCCCGGCGGTGTAAACGTCCGGCCGTTGGCGCGATGCATCCTGCGCGCAAGCGTTCGAAGACAATCCGATACATGATGGTCGCGATTTCATTCGGCGGCGCACGTCCGGCCGCCTAGAACGGCGGTCGGGCGGGGTTTTTGTCGAAAGGAAACCCGCATGTCACTGGCGCCGGAACCGGATCCGCCGCAAATCGTCTTGCGATCAGGCGCCGAAGCATGGCTTGCTTGGTTGCAGCATCTGCTGCTTAGGACGGCTGCGGTGGCAACGTCCGCTTTTGTCGAACCGTCGGCGGCCATTGCAGATGCTGTGAAAACCGCGCTGACGAAGGTGGACAAGATTTCCGACGATCAAACCACGGCCATTCCGGAGACCAGTGCCATGCACCGCCATCCGCATGTGCTGAACGCCGCGACCAACCTGCTCGGTATCTGCTTCATCATCATCGGCGGACTGAAGCTCACCAATCAGAACTCCAGGACCTGGTCCGATGAAATCGCCTGGGGCGCGGCGTTCTTCCTCGTGGTCAGCATCGTGCTCTCCTATTCGGGTATCCGGAACGGATCGGAGCGGCAATGGACGACACGAATGGCCGACTGGTCCTTCATGGTCGGCATTGCCGCGCTCATCGTATCGATGGTGATTGCGGCATATCAGCTATAGCGCCGGCGCACGGCAGGTTTTGCCGGGTGTGTCCGTGAGAGCGAGGCGAGAGCTGTAGTTCTGCGGCTTTCCGACTGGCGCGGGGATTGCGAGGGCTCTCGTCTGGGAGAGCAGAATGCCGGTACCCGATTTCGCGCAGGGAATTCAGTATTCGTTTCTCGATGCGGCCGTGCGGGCACGCAGGCAGGCGGCCGCGCAGGTGATAGCGGAATCAAGTTCGGGCGCGCCCAGCGCGGCAGCTTCGCCGGGTGCCGCACCCGCCAAAACCGCAGCGACTGATCCGCCCCTTACCTTCGACGATCTGCTGGATGTGGTGAATCCGCTTCAGCACCTGCCTATCGTCAGCACGCTTTATCGCCATTTCAGCCATGACGAGATCAAACCGTTGCCAAAGATTGCGGGCGATGCGCTCTACGGCGGCTGGATGGGGCTCGCCTCGTCGGTGGCCGACTACACCTTCGAAAGGATCACCGGGAGGAGTTTCGGCGATACCATGCTTGCTCTGGTGACAGGTGACGATACTGCGCCGCCCAGCACGGTGGTCGCTTCAGCCGCGTCGGCAAGCAAACCGAACGCCGGCGCGGCGATCGCTTCAGCGAGACCTGCAAGCGTACCGACAGCTTCGCTTACGAACCCGCAAGTGGCCCAGCCGCCGCCGACCAGGCTGGCCGCTGTAGCAAGCCGGCCGCCGCTGCCCCTTCCGGGTTCTGGGCAGCCGATTCCGACAATCGATGCAGCCACGCTGGATGCCTTCATGACGGCGGTGAATAGCAGGGGTCTGCCCGGCGATCTCAGCCAACGCACAGTCGACGCCTACCGCCGCACCGTCGGGTTGCAATCGCAGGCTGCGCCCGCGGTGCCCACCGTTCACTGATCGGGATAGGCCAGAACATTTGCGGATTCATTTGCGCAGGCTTTTCGCGTACGGATGTGGCTAACCGATCTCGCGGTGTATTGTGCCGCCTATGAAGACAAAACGGCAAAGCGCTTTTCAGAGTCTGCGCCGGTTCGCGCTGTCGCAGCCTGAAACCCGCGAGGATTTTCCGTGGGGGGAAAGCGCGATCAAAGTGCGCGACAAAACCTTCCTCTTTATGCGTGACGGTGAGGAAGGATTAAGCCTGTCGGTGAAGCTGCCGCAATCGCACGAATTCGCCCTGGAATACCCATTCACGGAGCCGACAGGTTACGGGCTCGGCAAGAGCGGCTGGGTGACAGCGAAATTCTCGCGGAAGGACAAGGCGCCGCTGGATGTACTGCAGGCCTGGATCGCGGAAAGCTACCGTGCCGTTGCCCCCAAGGCGTTGCTGAAGAAACTGAGCGCCTGACTCAAAACTGCTTCAGCAAGCGGTCGATGTAATCGAGCTCTTCCTTCGGACGGCC
>DASXGS010000250.1:0-9344 GCA_036488975.1 Rhizomicrobium sp.
ACGACGTTGCGGTAGGTTATGGTGCGGCCGCTGTTTTCGCCGTCGCCGATGTTCACAGTGGCCTGCGGCAGAACGCGGAACAGCCAGATAGTCGCTTCGCGACCGCCGCGGTCTCCCGCTTGCCCGATCGCGATCTTCACCTGCTGGCGATTACCCTCCAGCTCGACCGGAATGCCTTGCGCATCAGCCAGGCGCGCGGCGATTGCGGCTTGCACCGCCTGCTCGCGGCTGCCGATGAGATCCTTCTGGCCATCGACGATGATCTGCGGCGTGTACACGCCGCCGCGGCCGAGCTCTTTGGCGTACTCCTTCTGCCGTTTGGTGTTGGCTTCGGAAGCAAGGGTGTCGCGCCAGCCCAGCATGTCCCAGTAGGTTACCGGAAAGCTGAGGGCGACCACATCCTTGCGGCCAGCGAGCTGGGCCAGCAGCGCATCGGCCGGCGGACACGAGCTGCACCCCTGGCTGGTGTAGAGCTCGACCACCACGGGACGCTTCGGCTTCTGGTCGGGGCCGGGCTGCCCGGCGACCGCCGGCAGAGCGAGCGCCAGAGCGCCCGCCAGAGCCATACCCATGCTGGAAAGGCGCCCTCGCAACATGGCGCGACCATTAGACGGGCGACCGCCCGCCTGCCATTCACTTCGGCTTGAAGCCGCCGTGCGCCGCCCCCAAAACACTGCCCAGCCAATGGGTTAGTACGATGCCGCGACAGTCTAGCGCGACTCCGCCCCGGCCAAAAGGCTGCGCAGCATGAAGGGTAAAATTCCGCCGTTCTGGAAATAGGCGATCTCGTCGGCGGTGACGATGAGCAGCCAGAGCGGCAGTTCGGCGGTACGCCCATCCGGATGGTGAACGGTCGCCTTGACCTGCATACGCGGTGTGATCTTGCCGGTGAGCGGAATGTCGATCGTTTCCCGCCCGGTGAGCTTGTAATCGTGGCGGGTCTTGCCCGCCTCGAACACCAGCGGCGCAATCCCCATACCGATCAGGTTCGAGCGATGGATCCGCTCGAAGCTTTCGGCGATCACTGCGCGCACTCCCTGCAGCTTCGGCCCCTTGGCCGCCCAGTCGCGCGACGACCCGGTGCCGTATTCCTTGCCGCCGATCACCACCGCCGGCACGCCGTCCGCCTGATAGCGCATCGCGGCATCGAAGATGGGCATTTCCTCGCCCGAACCCGCACCGTTGGCGTAGTGGATCGTGTTGCCGCCCTCGCGGCCGTCCATCATCTCGTTCTTGATGCGGATGTTGGCGAAGGTGCCGCGCACCATCACTTCGTGATTTCCACGTCGCGCGCCATACGAATTGAAATCTGCAAACTCCACGCCGTGCTCGATCAGATATTTGCCGGCCGGGCTGTCCTTCTTGATCGAGCCCGCCGGGCTGATGTGGTCGGTGGTGATGGAATCGCCGAACAGCGCAAGAATGCGTGCGCCCTTCACATCGGTTGTGCCTTGCGCATCGCACTTCATGCCTTCGAAATAGGGCGGGTTCTTCACGTAGGTGGAGCTCGGGTCGTAGGCATAGGTCTTGCCGCCCTTGAGCTTCACCTTCTTCCAGTTGGCATCGCCTTCGAACACGTCGCCGTATCGGGCGCGGAAGCTTGAGGCGGTGATCGCCTTGCGCACGGTGTCGGCAATTTCCTGAGGGCTCGGCCAGATCTCTCGCAGGTACACCGGATTGTTCTCGGCGTCGTAGCCCACCGCTTCCCGGGTGAGATCGACATTCATGGAGCCCGCCAGCGCATAGGCCACCACGAGCATGGGTGAGGCGAGATAGTTGGCACGCACCTGGGGATGCACGCGGCCCTCGAAATTACGATTGCCGGAGAGCACCGCGGCCACCACAAGATCGCCCTCGTTGACGGCGTTGGCGACAGGGTCGGGCAGCGGGCCGGAATTGCCGATACACGTGGTGCAGCCATAGCCCACCAGCTGGAAGCCGAGCGCATCGAGATATTTGTCGAGGCCGGATTTCGCGTAGTAGTCAGTGACCACCTGGCTGCCCGGCGCGAGCGATGTCTTTACCCAGGGCCGCGCTTTCAATCCGCGCTCCACCGCCTTCTTCGCCACCAAGCCGGCACCGATCATCACGCTGGGGTTGGACGTATTGGTGCAGGAGGTAATTGCCGCGATCACCACATCGCCATGCCCGATGGAGTAGTTCGTACCCTCCACCCTCACGCGCTTGCGGGCATCATCTTCCTTCCGGAACGTCTCGATGAGCGCCGTGGCAAATTCGTGCGACGCGCTGGCCAGCGCCACGCGATCCTGCGGCCGCCGCGGGCCCGCCAGACTTGGCTCGACAGTGGAAAGGTCGAGGTCCAGCGTATCGGTGAACACCGGTTCGAGTGATTTCGCGGTACGGAACAGGCCTTGCGTCTTGGCATATTTCTCCACCAGCTCGACACGCGCGGGTTTGCGTCCGGTCATCTTCAGGTACCGCAGCGTGTCGGCGTCGATGGGGAAGAAGCCACAGGTTGCACCATATTCCGGCGACATGTTGCCGATGGTGGCACGGTCCTCCACCGTCATGTCGTCGAGTCCCGGTCCGTAGTACTCGACGAACTTCCCCACCACGCCTTTCTTGCGCAGCATCTGCGTAACGGTGAGCACGAGATCGGTGGCGGTGACGCCGGCGTGCAGCTTACCGGTGACGCGGAAGCCGATCACTTCCGGAATCAACATTGAAATCGGCTGGCCGAGCATCGCAGCTTCCGCCTCGATGCCGCCGACGCCCCAGCCAAGCACGGACAACCCGTTCACCATGGTGGTATGACTGTCGGTGCCGACCAGGGTGTCGGGAAATGCATATTCCACCGTACGCCCGTTTTCCTTCACCTTCCGCGTCCACACGCTTTGCGCGAGGTATTCCAGATTCACCTGGTGGCAGATGCCGGTACCCGGCGGTACCACACGAAAATTGGCGAATGCCTGCTGGCCCCAGCGCAGGAACGCGTAGCGCTCCATGTTGCGCTGGTATTCCTTCATCACGTTTTTCTTGAACGAATCCTTGTGGCCGAAATTGTCCACCATCACCGAGTGATCGATGACGAGATCGACTTCTGCGAGCGGGTTGATCTTCTCCGGATCGCCGCCGAGGTTCTTCATGGCATCGCGCATGGCGGCAAGATCGACCACCGCGGGCACGCCCGTCAGATCCTGCATCAGCACACGGGCAGGACGGAACGCGATTTCGCGCTCGGATCGCCGCGTCTTCACCCATTCGGAAAAGGCGCGAATGTCGCTCGCCTTCACGATCTGCCCGTCCTCATGGCGCAGCAGATTTTCTAGCAGCACCTTGAGCGAATAGGGCAGGCGCGAAACGCCTTGCAATCCATTCTTCTCGGCGGCGGTGAGGCTGTAATAGGTGTAGGTTTTGCCGCCGACGGTCATCGTCCGGCGGGCTTTGAAGCTATTGAGACAGGTCACGGGAATTGGCCCCTTGGCGGGATTCGAAAGTCGCGCGTGGTTTAGGGAGTTTCGCCCGCGCTGTCAGCCCCCTTGGTCATGTGCGAACGGGAGAGGCCGATGAGCAACGGGCAAGCGGTTCGAGTGGAGCGCGACGGACCCATCACGACGGTAATTCTGGATCGACCAGAGGTGCGGAACGCCGTGGACCGGCCAACCGCTGAGGCGCTCGCGCATGCTTTCATGGATTTCGAACGCGACGCCGGCGCAGCCGTCGCAGTGCTGTGGGGCGCGGGCGGAACGTTCTGCGCCGGCGCCGACCTGCATGCCCTCGCAGCGGGCCGCGGCAATCGTGCGATTCCGATCGACCCCGCGGCCTCCGAGGCGCTCTTGCCAGACGCGCCGATGGGGCCGACGCGCATGCGTCTTTCGAAACCGGTGATTGCCGCCGTGTCCGGTTATGCCGTGGCAGGCGGGCTCGAGCTCGCGCTATGGTGCGATCTTAGAGTGATGGAAGAAGACGCGGTGTTCGGGGTGTTCTGCCGGCGCTGGGGTGTGCCGCTGATCGATGGCGGCACAGTGCGCCTGCCGCGCCTTATCGGGCAATCGCGCGCCCTTGATCTCATTCTGACCGGCCGTCCCGTTCACGCTGACGAAGCGCTGCAGATGGGTCTTGCCAACCGGGTGGTGGCCAAAGGCGAAGCCCGTGCCGCCGCGGAAACGCTGGCACATGACATCGCGCGCATGCCGCAGATCTGCCTGCGCAATGACAGATATTCTGTATACGAACAGTGGGATCTTGGTTACCGCGCCGCAATGGCAAACGAGTTCGCGCACGGCCTGAAAACGCTGCAGAGCGGCGAAACCCGCCAGGGTGCGGAACGCTTTCGCTCCGGGAAAGGTCGTGGCGGGCGCTTCGACGACCTCTAGCCCATCCTTAAATTTGCCCGATTCGCAGCGCATCAAAAGCCCCTCGCGGGGGCGGGTTTCGCAGCGATGCGGACAAGCACGGTCGCGCTGAAAGGCAGCGAACAGGTTGAAACATCCAGTGCGTTCCTTGTTGCGGATTGTGTTGGCGTCGGTGGCGCTCTGTAGCGCGGTGCCCAGCACGCAGGCCGGATTGCTCCAGCGCATTTTCGGCGAGCGCATCGCACCCGTCGAGGACGGCAACTACATCGCCGGCGACAAGATCAAGTTCGTGCTGCGGCGCTCCGACAAGAATTATCTTCTGCGATTCGACGGTGACCCGGAAACGTACGTGCTGCATGCCGATCATACCTCGCTCGGCGGCCGCATGCTGAAATACGATTCCGGTGAAACCGCGCTGAAAGTGGCAGGCTGGGGTGGCCTCACGCTCTACACGGATTTCGCACCGAACGGTTCGCCCGCCGTCCGCATCGGCGATGCCGCCCCCTTTGCGCCCTCACCGGTGACGCTGAAAGATGTGCAGTTTCTCGCCGCGCAAGATGCACAGCGGTTGGCGCATGAGCGGCATTTGCGCCTTCCTTTCGTGGTGAATTGGAGCGTGCTCGAAACGGACGGTGCGTTGCGCGCCACTGCCTCCGAAGCGATTGAGAACACTGCCCGCGGCATCGAACGCTTCGTACGCGACCGTCAAATGCGCCAGATGCTTATGTCACGCGTGCACAGGGTCACCTTTGCCACCGGCACGCGGCCGATGCTCGGCTTGCAGAACAAGGCGCTGATTGTGACATTCAATCCCGAGCGCGGTTATTTGGGCTGCCATTCCTCGCGCGCCGTGGCGCGCCAGCTGGGCACCTTGCTCAGTGGCACGAGAGAAGCCGCCGCGCAGTAGTTCGCGGTCCTCCCTCGAGGTGTTTCCTTACGGCTCCTTGGAGAACCTTCGGAAATTCAAGCGGTTACTCCAGTACAATGCTTGCTTGCGGAAGTAGAGGCGCCCTGCTATATTGTTGTTCGGGGGATGGGGGCGCTGCGCATGCAGTATCGTCGATGTTGTTTCATAAACATTCTGCTCATACTCACGACGGTGGTCTTGTCCGGCTGCACGTCGACGCAAGGTATGCAAGACCCTGTCACAACGAAAGACTTCCATGCGTCGGATGACGTTTGCCCGACCCAAGATCAGCGTACGAAGTTCAACGCTATGACCCCGAGTACTGATCGCCGAGTGCTGCGCGACGAGGTGATTGCGGATTGCATTAAGGCGATCGACGGCAAGTACGCCGCCTTCAAATCGGACATTCAGCAGGAATCAGTCCTGAGCAACCTGATTCCCGACGTCCTTTCCCTAGGGTTGAGTGGCGGCGCTGCCTTGGCCAAGGACGAAACAGCGAAGGCGTTCACCCAGGGCTCCATATTCGTGGCTGGGGCGGGTAAGGCGATCAACAAAGATGTCTATTACACGCAGACGCTACCTGCGGTTGAGGCGACAATGGACGCCAACCGTGCCACGATCAAGGCCGGCATCATTAACTCAGAAAAAGCAGATGCGACCGCCGCAAACTATACGCTGGACGGCGCGGAGCTCGACCTGCTCGCCTATCAGAACGCGGGCAATCTCTACCTAGCTATCGCCACGCTAAACAAGGCTGCGACGGATACCGCGACGAGCGCCCAAGCAGATGTTCAGAGCGCGCAGAACACGCCCTACGAGCAGTGTTTACCTACTGCTGACGTGCAGGCACGACTTCTCAAAGTCCTCAATTACATCAAGCCACATATCAACGGCACGGATCCCGGTCTTCGGGACAATCCAACTGACCGCACGACACTCGACAAGGTTGCCGACGCACTTGCCGTCACGCACACAAGCAGCGACAAATTCGCGGTCGAGCAGGGTCATGTCGTTGCCGCAATTATGAAACTTGTCACGGCGCAGACGAGCGGCGGCGCCTGCAATGTCACGGCGCTAAGTACCGTAATCGCCAAACTGTCGCCGATCATTCCAGCAATAGGTTCGATGTGGGGAAGACGCCATGCTTGTCCGCCGTTTAAAAACCGACAGCCTTGTTGAAACCAATCAAATCCTGACACTCAATGAAAGCGGCGTCGGCCCGCTGACTCCGACCGGGATGAAAACCGTGGGGGATGAAAACGAGTTTGAATTCGATGAAACGCTGCCCCTTCCAAGCAAGACCGCAATTGTCGTGAAGGACAGCGACCCGCAGCCGCAAAACAGCACGAAGGTGTGCTCCGGTACGATTTGGGTTTCAAGCGTTCAGACGGCGTGCACGGCTTGGCGACCCAACTAAGGGGCGGCGTGCCTGGCTTCTCCATTGCGCAAATAGCATGTCTGGCCAGCACCGGAAATATCTGGCCAGCCTTCGCGACGAAGGCTGGCCCCCTCTCCCTATTAGCTGTGTACGGTTTCGCCGTGGAGGTTAATGTCGAGGCCTTCCACTTCGACTTCGCGGGTCACACGCAGTCCAATCGTCACGTCGATCAGCTTGAGGATGACCCAGGTAAGCGCGCCGCAGTACACGAACACCGCCGCCACATCGTAGAACTGGATCAGCATTTGCTTGCCGTTGCCGTCGGTCAGCCAGCCATGCGCGGTGGAATTGATCGCATTGGAGGCAAACACACCCGTCAGGATGGCGCCCAGCGCGCCGCCTACGCCGTGAACCCCCCAGGTGTCGAGGGCATCGTCGTAGCCGAACACCTTCTTCACATGCACCGAGGCGTAGTAGCAGACCGCGCCGGCAGCGATGCCGATGACCAGTGCGCCGAGCGGATTGACGAAGCCTGACGCCGGCGTGATGGCCACCAGCCCCGCCACCGCGCCGGAAATCATGCCGAGCACGGATGGCTTCCGCGCCACCAGCCATTCGGCGAACATCCATGCGAGCGCAGCGGCCGCAGTGGCAATCTGCGTGGCTGCCGCTGCCATGCCGGCATTGTAGCCGGCCGTTACCGCGGAGCCCGCGTTGAAGCCAAACCAACCCACCCACAACAGCGAGGCGCCGATCAGCGCGAACAGAAGGTTGTGCGGCGCCATGTTCTCAGTGCCATAGCCGGAGCGCTTGCCCAGCATCAGACAGGCGACGAGACCGGCTGTGCCGGCGTTGAGGTGCACCACCGTGCCGCCCGCGTAGTCCAGCGCACCGAGGGTGCCCAGCCAACCGCCGCCCCACACCCAGTGTGCAATCGGGCAGTACACAAGCAGCAGCCACAGAGACATGAACCACATGAAGGCGGAGAATTTCATCCGATCGGCAATCGCCCCCGCGATCAGCGCCGGCGTGATGATCGCGAACGTCATCTGGAAGAACATGTACACCGATTCAGGGATGGTACCGGCGAGCGGGCTGACCGCCTTCAGTCCCATCGGCCCGAGCAGCAGATAATTGAAGCTGCCGATGAATTGATTTGCCCACGAGTTTGCGTTGGTGGTGAACGCGATCGAATAGCCGATGATCATCCAAAGCACGGTGATGATGCAGGTGGCGCCGAAGCTTTGCGCGGCGGTGGCCAGCATGTTCTTCCGCCGCACCATGCCGGCGTAGAACAGCGCAAGGCCGGGTATCGTCATCAGCAGCACCAGCGCGCTGGAGGTGATCATCCAGGCGGTGTCACCCGAATTCAGAGGATCGGGCGCCGTCTTGGCAAACGCCGGTGTGACAAACGCGGCCGTCGCCAGCCCCGCAAGCAATGCGCGCCTCAAGAACAACGCCTTCATTCTCGCCCCCTTTGTTTTCCTGGAGTTTTGCCGCTCACAGAGCGTCACCGTCGGTTTCCCCGGTGCGGATGCGCACCACCGCGTCAAGCGGCGTCACGAAAATCTTGCCGTCGCCGATTTTCCCCGTCTTGGCGGCCGCGCTGATCGCCTGGATCACAGCGTCGACCATCTCCGAGTTCACCGCGACCTCGATTTTCACCTTCGGGACGAAATTCACAGCGTATTCGGCGCCCCGATAGATCTCGGTGTGGCCCTTCTGGCGGCCGTAGCCGTTCACCTCGGTCACCGTCATGCCTTGGACCCCGATGGCGGTAAGGGCCTCGCGGACGGCATCCAGCTTGAACGGCTTGATAACGGCAGAAATATTCTTCATGTCCGAATCCCCTCGAACATTTGTTGCAGCGGAAGATCGCTGTGCCGCAACAAAATGATGCGATTCCGCGTGCGTCGCAACAATCATTTTGCTGCGGTGCAATATGCCGCAGGGGCCGGGATGCGGGGACGTCAGTTCAGGCGACTAGGCTCGCCAAGCGGGACGGTGAGTAGGATTTCGCCACTCTCGTCTGCAATTTCGTATTCGCAATCCATTGGGGATTCCCCCGAAAGCAACGCCACCGCGATCAGGTCGCCCCACACCTGGATAGCTTCATCCCGCGCGGCGCCCAGATCCGGCAGCCACATGCCGAGGCGGTCTGGTGAGATTTCATCGCCCTTGCGGAAATTGAAGTAGTAGCGTCGCATCGCAGCACATCTCTCTCATGTAGGGAATTGCTGCGGCGCGCTCCTGTTCCAAAGTTCACATAGGCTTTAAGTGGTCTTTCTTTTGGCGCGAATGTGTCATCTTGCTCAGAGTCGTCTTCGACGCACCCCCATCCTCGTACGACATGACAACATCACACGAACCTGAAGTGCTGATCGGCGGCGGCGGCATGGTGGGACTCACGCTGGCGCTTGCTTTGGCGCAAGGCGACCTTTCGGTGACGGTTGTAGATCCGCTGGCCAAGCCTACGATGCTGGACGAAGCGTTTGACGGCCGCGTCAGTGCGCTTTCTTACGCAGTGGTACGCATGTTTCGCGTTCTTGGCGTGTGGCAGCACCTCGAAGCGGATGTCCAACCCATTCGTGACATTCTGGTGAGCGACGCGGCTCTCGATTCTAGGCCAAGCCCGTTCACGCTGCACTTCGATCACCGCGAAATCGGCGAGCCGATGGGCGCCATTGCCGAGAACCGCCATATCCGCCGCGCGCTGTTTGCCGCGATGGAGGCCATCCACAAT
>DASXGS010000264.1:0-4834 GCA_036488975.1 Rhizomicrobium sp.
CACCCGAAAGCCTTCGCTTTCGAAAATCGCCACGAGGCTGCGGAGCAAGGCGTCGTCACCTTTGCGCGCCGCCGCAACCACCTTTGGCAGCGTTAGCACCGCCTTAGCGTCAAGCTTGATGTCAGACCATTTTGGGCGCGACACCTTTCCAGCCAACACAATCTCCGTGCAGCCGCGCTGGCGCAGTGCAGACAACATGCGCCCAGTTTCGCCTAGCGAGATCCATTCGTGATCGAAACGCTCTACCGCCCGGTCGGCGATGCCGCCGAACGCGGCGACGAACACTGCCCTGCCGGCCTCCGCTGCAGATTCCGCTATCGCGAAGGGCAACTCACCGCCACCGGCAATGATTCCGAGTGTGCTCACCCCAGGTCCTCTGCTGCTGACCCACGTGGCCGAGCCGGTGCAATTGGACGCTTTGCGTCGGCTAGAATGAACCCTGTGATGTGCTGCACCTCCGACACTTCGCGCCAGGTCTCCGCGGCCTGTCGCGCGCGTTCGTGCAAAGTCTCGCTCTCATCGAGAAAAATCGCGCGGAACGCGGAGCGCAGGGCATGAATGTTGAGCCGCGCAATTCCGCGGCGCTTCAGCCCGATCAAGTTGAGGCCGCCCAGCCGCACGTGCAGCCCTAATGCCATTCCGTATGGGATTACATCGGCGCTGACACCCGAAAGACCGCTGATGAAGGCGTACTGGCCGATGCGTGAGAACTGCTGTGCCGCAGCCAGTCCGCCCAAAATAACGCCATCGCCCACTTCCACATGGCCGCCGAGCTGCACACCGTTCGAGAGCGTTACGTCGTTTCCGATCTGACAATCGTGTCCGGCGTGGCTCAGGGCCATGAAGTAATTGCGGTCGCCTATGCGGGTAACCCCACCGCCCTTTCGACTCCCGGCGCTGATGGTGACGCCTTCGCGGATCACGTTGTCGGCGCCGATGATGAGTCGTGCCTCCGGCGCCGCGGCGTTCCGGATCTGCGCTTCGCCGCCCAAAACCGCCTGCGGATAGACTACGGTACGAGGTCCGATTTCCACATTTTCGGCGATCACAACATGGGAGAGCAGACGTACGCCTTCGGCGAGCCGCGTGCCGTTTCGCACGAGGCACCACGGCCCGACCTCAACGTCGGCGGCCAGCGTTGCGCCGTCTTCAACGATCGCCGTCGGGTGTACTGCCATCGCCTGTCCGTTGGTCCCCGATCATCGCGCTGAACTCGGCTTCGGCACAGAGCACATCGCCAACATAAGCCTCCCCGGTGAAGCGCCACACCGGTCCTCGGCGCCGCAACGCCTTCACGGGTATGCGTAACATATCGCCGGGGCGGACGGGCTTACGAAACCGCGCCCTGTCGATCGTCATGAAGTACACGAGCCGGTTCCCCGCCGCGAGCCCATGGCTATACATCACCAGGGCGCCGGCGGTCTGTGCCATCGCTTCCACGATGAGCACGCCTGGCATCACCGGAGAATCGGGAAAGTGGCCCTGAAAATGCGGTTCGTTGTAGGACACACACTTGTGCCCGACCGCGCTTTCGTTCAGCACAATATCGCTCAGCCGCTCAATGAAGAGAAAGGGTGCGCGATGGGGAAGCAGTTTTTTGATCTGATCTACATCGAGCGAGCTGGGCGCTGCGTTATCCATCGGCCTTCAGTTTGCGTGGTTTCGTCAGTCGGGCAATAGCCGCCATCTGCCGTCGCCACTCTCTTATCGGCAGCGGCGGCGCACCGCCATAATCCTGTCCGCCGGGAAGTTCACCGGGTGCCACGCCAGAGCGCGCTGCGAGCCGTGCGCCATCGCCGATCTTCACGTGATCGGCTAAACCCACTTGGCCGCCCAGCACCACGAAATCGCCGAGCTCAGAACTGCCGGAAATCCCTACCTGACCTACGATGACGCAATGCCGGCCGATCCGGCAATTGTGGCCAATCTGGACCAGATTGTCGATTTTCGTGCCTTCGCCGATGACCGTGTCCGCCAATGCCCCTCGATCGATAGTGGTGCACGCGCCAACCTCCACGCGGTCTTGCAGGATCACCCGCCCAAGCTGGGGGATTTTCGTATGACCACGCGCGCCTGAGGAAAATCCGAAACCCGGGCCGCCGATCTGAGCGCCGGAGAGCACCATGACTTCATCGCCCAGCAAGGAGTGCGTGATCGTGGTGTTGCCCCCGATCTCGCAATCGCGCCCGATGCACACCCCCGGCCCGATGGCAACATTGGCGCCGATCCGGGTGCCCTTCCCGATTTCCGCCCCGGCGCCAATGACTGCGCCGGGCGCGATATGCACGCCCTCGTCAATTTTCGCTGCCCGGCTGACGGGTACATCCTGGTCCCAGCGTGCAAGTCCGTGGTCCGGATAAAACAGCCGAGCGGCGGTGGCAAACGCATCCGCGGGCGCGGGCGTTCGCAGAACAACGATGCCTTCATGCGCCTCGATTTGCCGATCGCTCTCCACTAACGCAGCTCCCGCCAAGGAATGCGCGAGCTGCTTCCCTGCAGCCTTCCCCGCGCAGAATACCAGATGCTGCCCTCCAGCGGACTCCAGTGTGGCGACGTCGGTTACGATCGCTGCCAACGCTTGGTCCGGCAGCGGAGTGCCCGTGCACGCGCAGAGCTCCGCAAGCTTCAGGGGCCCCCGGTTCGTGTAGAAACGTGGATCGGCCACGACGCGAAGATTACGTTCGGCCTAGCGGCGCTGCGCCTGCGCCTGCGCCAATTGCGCCTGCACATTCGCGGGCAGTGGCACCAGATCGACCTTCACAGAAGGCATTTTCTGGTTGAGCCGCTGGATGGCCAGGCCAGTAATATCGAAATTGCCAGTACCAAACACGACGGCATTGCGGTCGAGCATCAGATTGGCGCCACGCTCCTGCATGACACCCTGAAGGATCGGACCCAGCGCGCCTTCAACCTGCTGACGCGCCTTATAGACGCCACCCTGGATGAGGCCCTGCCGCGCCTCCACCTTCCGCTGAAAGGCTGCTTGCTTCGACTGAAAGTCCCTTATCTTCTTTGCCTTCACATCGGGGGCCAGAATAGCGATCTGCTGTTGCAGGGCCCGCCCTTCCTTCTCGAGTGCCTGGCCTTCGGCCCGAAATTGCGTCTCGGCTGACTGGCGATAACCGTTTACCTGCCTCACAATGTCCTGAGCGACTTTCGACAGACTGAGGATTGCGGCGCGGTCGATCACTACAATTTTTGGCACCGGTGCCGCCGCATTGGCCGGCGGACTGCCAGGCTTCGGCTGCGCGGCGGCCGCGCCTGCTCCAACGAGTATAATACCGAGTGCCGCGGCGGATAGCGTCCGACGGGCAAAAATGCTTTTCGTCATCATCGATTAGAGTCCTGTTCCTGCGCTGAAGCGAATGATTTGGGTCTTGTCGTAGCCCTGCTTGATGTACGGCACTCCGAGGTCGATTTCCACCGGACCGAAAGGAGACTTCCAGCCGATTGCAATGCCACCGGATGCCCGCAGGGCCATTTGGTCGACGATGCATGGCGCCAGCGGTCCCACTTGGCCACAGCTCTTGAGGCCTGGCTGCGCGGCAATGTGTCCAAGCGTTCCGAAATCGGTAAACAGCGAGGCGCTGATTCCGTAGTCGGCCGGCAGAAGGTCGGGAATCCGCAGTTCCAGCGAGCCGATGGCGTAGGCTTCGCCGCCAATCGCGCTCTCGTGTCCCGCATGGAGTTCACGAGGGCCAATACCCGCGATCTGGAACCCCCGGAAGGTGTCGCCGCCCTCAAAGAAGCGCTCGTTCAACCGCACATGCTGGCCATCGTAGCCGTTGATGAAACCGCCGTTGCCCGAAAAGGTCAGGACGAATTCGTCCCATAAGACGGGCCGGCGGTAGCTAAACGCCGCGCGAGAGCGCAGGTATTTCAGATCGCCGCCGAGCCCGGCGAAATCCTGCGAAATCTGGAACGTGATGCCGTGCCGGGGCTTAAGCGGATCATCAAGTGTGTTGTAGGCGTAGGTATAGCCAACCGACGACGTCGTAGCCGATCCCGCAGCGAGCCTGATGGCGGCAGGGGCGTTGCTGAAGGGATTCACCGAGTCGCTTCGCAACGTGTAGCGCAATCCGACGCTGGCATACTCAGACGTGGGAAACCCGAGACGAAAGCCTATCGCATTCGTGTCACTCTGATACGAAGCCTGATCGAAATTGGTGACAATCTTGTAGATGTCGAAGCCAGCGGAAAGTGGGCGGTCCAGGAAATACGGCTCGGTAAAACTTAGCACCGCCTCCTTGCTAATACTGGAAAGCGAGATGCTGGCTCGGAGGAATTGGCCTCTGCCGAACAGATTCCGTTCGGTGTAGCTGAACTGACCGACGAAGGAACTGGTAGAAGAGTAACCCACCCCCAATTGCAGTTCGCCGGTCGATTGTTCTGTCACATTTACATTGAGGACAGTGCGATCCGGCTGGGAGCCTGGTGCCGGCTTGATGTCGACGTCCTTGAAGAACCCCAGTGATCGGATGCGCGTGCGAGAGCGGTCTACCAGCACACGATTGAACGCGTCTCCTTCAACCAGCCGGAACTCGCGGCGGATTACTTTGTCCAGCGTGCGGGTGTTTCCGGTGATGTTGATCTTCTCGACGTAGACCCGCGCGCCCTGCTCGATATCGAAGATGACGTTGATCGTATGGTGTATGCGGTCGCGCCCGATGCGCGGATGGATTTCGGCAAACGCATATCCCTTGATTCCAGCCGCACTCGTAAGTGCATCGATCGATTTATCGATCAGCTCGGCATTATAGGTTTTTCCCTCGACGATCGGAATCAGAGGGCGCAGGCTTGCCGGATAAAGCTCCTTGATCTTTGAATTAATGGT
>DASXGS010000285.1:0-5577 GCA_036488975.1 Rhizomicrobium sp.
TGCCGGCAATCTCCGTGCCCGCGGGGTTGACGGAAAACGGCTTGCCGCTGGGCCTTCAGATCATCGGCAAGGCATTCGACGAGGCAACCGTGCTGCGCGCCGGCCGCGCCGTCGAGGTGGCGGCGAATTTCACCGCCAAACCGCAGAAGTGGTGGACGGCATGAGCGAACGTGGCGCGCGCCTGATCAAAGGCACAACAGGCGAGTGGGAGATCGTCATCGGCATGGAAGTCCATGCGCAGGTGCTCTCCAACGCGAAGCTGTTTTCGGGTGCCGCCACGGCGTTCGGGGCCGAGCCCAATTCGCAGGTGAGCTTCGTGGATGCGGGGATGCCTGGCATGTTGCCGGTGATCAACCGGAAATGCGTCGAGCAGGCGATCCGTACCGGCTTGGGTCTGAAGGCGAGGGTTAACCATCGCTCGGTCTTTGACCGGAAGAATTATTTCTATCCCGATCTGCCGTCTGGCTATCAGATCAGCCAGTACAAGCAGCCGATCGTCGGCGAGGGCGAAGTCACGATCGATTTGCCGAATGGCGAAACGAGGCGTGTCGGGATCGAGCGCCTGCATCTGGAGCAGGACGCCGCCAAAAACCTGCATGACCAGCATCCGGATTATTCCTATGTCGATCTCAACCGCGCCGGGGTAGCGCTGATGGAGATCGTGACCAAGCCGGACATGCGCGGCAGCGAGGAAGCCGCCGCCTTTCTTCGCAAGCTGCGCGCTATCGTGCGTTATCTGGGCACCTGCGACGGCAATATG
This sequence comes from Rhizomicrobium sp., assembly GCA_036488975.1. GTDB lineage: Bacteria > Pseudomonadota > Alphaproteobacteria > Micropepsales > Micropepsaceae > Rhizomicrobium. The sequence continues at coordinate 761 of DASXGS010000285.1, forward strand.
GACGAAGGCTCGATGCGTGCCGACGTGAACGTGTCGGTGCGAAAGCCGGGCGAGCCGCTTGGCACACGGTGCGAAATCAAGAATGTGAACTCGATGCGCTTCATCGCGCAGGCGGTGGAATACGAGGCGCGGCGGCAGGTCGATATTCTGGAGTCAGGCGGCAAAATCGCCCAGGAGACGAGGCTGTTCGACTCCCGTGCTGGCGAGACCCGCCCGATGCGCTCCAAGGAAGAGGCGCACGACTACCGTTATTTCCCGGACCCCGATCTGTTGCCGTTGGAACTCGATCAGGCGTGGATCGACGAGATTGCGCGCTCGTTGCCCGAGCTGCCGGACGAGAAAAAGGCGCGGTTCATGGCGGCCGGACTCTCCGCCTACGACGCCGCCGTGCTTGTCGCGGAGAAGGAGACGGCCGATTATTTCGAAGCCATGGTGGCGGAAGGTGTCGAACCCAAGGCTGCCGCCAACTGGCTCAACAACGAGTATTTCGGCCGTCTCAACAAGGCGGGTTTGACGGTCGTAACCGGTCCGGTTTCGCCGGCACAGCACGCTGCCATTCTCGAGATGGTCGCGGCCAACGTGATCTCTGGCAAGATAGCAAAGGACGTCCTCGACATCGTGTGGCAGGAAGGCGGTGACCCGCGCGCGCATGTGGAAGCGCGTGGGCTGCGTCAGGTGACAGATACATCCGCCATCGAAGCGGCGGTCGATGCGGTGATCGCCGCCAATCCGGACAAGGTCGAAGAGGCGAAGAAGAAACCGAAACTCGCTGCCTGGTTTGTCGGTCAGGTCATGAAAGAAACGCGCGGAAAAGCGAATCCGCAGGCTGTGAATGCCATCGTGAACGCTCGCCTGGGAATCGCGGACGCTGGGTGATTCGCACATTTTCAAGCCGTTGACGCCGGCGCGCGCTTGAGGCAGTGTTATTCATCCGCTCACGGATGAAGTCCTGGATCGCTGTAAAACACTGCATTTTACGCGATTGCTTTGGGTTGCGCACAGCACGGCGATCCGGCGCTATTGCATCGTTAAGAAAAATTCTTCCATATTCTCAGCGTTTTGGGGGGTGCAAGTCGCACTTGCCTCAAACGCAAGAGGAGTCGTTTCACATGCCAATGACGTCAAAAAAGAGAAAGAGTGCGAAGAAGACGACGCGCAAAGCGGCGTCCGCACGCGGCGCAGCCCGCAAGACCAGCGGTCGCAAGGGCGCCAAGCGCAAGGCAAAGCGCAAGGCGTAATCAAGCCATGGCGAAAGCCGCGGCTGCTCGCGTCGCGCGCAAGCGCAAGGGCGCAACAGCCGCGGCCAAGCCATTCCACATTCACAGTCCAATTTTCTATTCCCCGCCATACGGCGCATCCCCCACCTGATCGAGTTCTACAACTGACCGGCGCCGAGGCGGCGCGCTGTTCTAAGGAGCGCAGGGTTCCAGAGGTCCGGTGCCAAGCCCGGAGATTCGACCACGCGGCGCGGCGAATAACGGGAATCCCTCTGGCTTGATTCAAATATGCTTTAAGGCCGTTAACCGCGCCTTAGTTTTTCCCCATTCACCATCGACTCGCGCCACGGGATGGGCTTGGGGCGCGAGAGGAAAGGCCGCGGACGGCGGCCGGAGGGGGTTAGCGATGGCGTGCATCGATATCGACGCGCTGACGCAGTACGAGAACGACGCCCGGAACGGGCGGCCGGATGCGCTGTACAATCTCGGGCTTGCTTATTCCACGGGGCAGGGGGTGAGCGTCGATTACGTCGCTGCGCACAAATGGTTCAATCTCGCGGCCATGCGTGGCAGCGAAATCGCGAAATCCTGGCGGGCGCAGATTTCTTCCGAGATGAGCGCTGGCCAAATCGCCGAAGCGCAGAAACTCGCCCGCGAGTTCATGTCGTTCTTCAGAAGCGCAGCCTGAACCGCCTTATTTGTCCGCCACCGGTCTGATAGCCGGCGCGTTATCGGCGCGGGCTGCGGTTGGAGGCAGCGGCCGCGCGTCCGGCGCACGGGGTCGGTACAAATCCGTCAGAATCCGCAAAGGTTGGTCGCGCCCCGAAATCCGGTTGCGATAAACCTCGATATTCTCCAGCACGCGCTGCACGTAGTTCCGCGTTTCGCCGAACGGGATTTCCTCGATCCAGTCCACCGGGTCGACAACGGGACTACGCGGATCGCCGTAGGTGTTGATCCATTTGTTCACGTTACCCTTGCCCGCATTGTACGCGGCGGCGGTGAGAAGGTACGAGCCGCCATAGTTGGAAAGGTCGTCTGCGAGCTCCACCATTCCAAGTCGCGTGTTGTAGCTTGGATCGGCGAGCAGATCGTTCGGACGCCAGGCGAAGCCGGCAAGCCCGGCGTCGTGCTTGGCAGACGACGGCAGCAGCTGCATCAGCCCCCGGGCGCCGGCGCTGCTGACGGCGGCGGGATCGAACTCCGTTTCCTGCCTCATGATGGCGAGCACAAAGGCCGGTTCCGGGGCGTGACCCGGTCCGACATAGCCGGGCACGGCGATCACCGGATGCAGGTATGCGTCAAGCGGCACGCCGTTGTAATTCGCTGTTTTTGCCACGCGCACCGACACATCGGTAAAGCCCATGTTCGCCAGATCGGCTGCCAACAGCTTCAGGTGGTGCGGTTCAGGGTGCGTTTCGGCATCGTAAGTGGCGAACACGCGCAACAGGCTGATCAGTCCCAGATCGCCCAGCACATGGATGGCGCGGGTAAGGTCGTGGCTTTCGTAGCTCGTCAGTTGGGCAGCCGTGGTTTCAACGGCCGCGTCGCGCAGATGCAACGTGGTGGTGGAATCCAGCTTTGCCAGCGACAGCTGGCCATAGAAGGTCTCCGTGAATTGAGCCGCCTGGCGATAGTCCTCCCGCGCCTGAGCGTAATCGCCGGCGGATTCGCCGGCGCGGCCTGCCCAATAGTAGGCGCGCGACTTGCTGATCGGTCGTGCCACGGTGCGGGCCAGATTCAGGAAATGCGTATGTGCTTCGCGCGGGTTGCGCAGGAAGCGCAAGTCCAGCCAGCCCGCGAGGAACTGGGCGTCGGCGTATTGGTCGCCGGCCGAAAGACCGCTGTAGTGCATGAGCGTGTGGGCGGTCTGGAAGCTCCGCTTCTGGATGGCAGTGCGCGCCGCTGCGTTGATCTCGTTCCACCACATTCCCGGATCGATTTGCGCCATGTCGCGTGTGGGCATGCGAGAGAGCAGGGGCGGGATCGAGTCGACAGCATTCTGCTGGCGCAGCATCTTGGCGCGATCGAACAGCACGCCGGGATCGTTTTGCTGTGCCGGCGGCAGGGCGTTGACGAGGTCCATCCCGCGCCACGGATTGTTGCGTAAGGCGAGCCGCGCCTGCGCCGTCTGCTGCGCGTCCGCCGGCGCGCGCGCCATCTGGCGCTTGGCTGCCGTGATCTCATCCTTGAACAGAAGATGGTTGAGTCTGGCGCGATCCACCGCCGGTGTGAGCACATCGCCATGACGCCGGATGATGTCGTATTCCTGATTGAGGTCGAAATCGCCGTTGATCCACGCATCCTGGACGAGGGCCTGGCCCTTGGTGGCATTGCCTGTCGCGAGATATGCCTCGCCGAGCCGCACCTTGCCGATGTCCGACACGGGATCGCGACCGGAGAAGAACGCGATCACCGCATGCGGCTCCATGTTCGGGTCCATGGCCGCTTCGGCGCGGGAAAACAGCACGTCGCGCGACGGCCATTCCGGATTGGCGCGCAGGAAGGCGCTGATGTCCGCAAATGTGGCGCCGCTGTTCTTGTCCATCAGATAGCGCCACTCGATGATCCGCCGCGCCATCGCGTCGTGGCCCTGATTGCCAAGCCCGCGGGCCGCAATCCAGTCGCCGTGCTCGCCGGCCGCAAATGCCCTGAGATACAGGTCATGATCCTGCGCGCTGAGCACGCGGACGCGCCCTTGCCGGCGCTCATCCTTCAGACCGGGTGTGTTCGAACTGTCGGCGATCGGCGCCATCGTTACGGTGCTGCCCTTCTGCAAAAGACCAGCCGGCAGATCGAGACGCACGGAGGATTGGGCAAGGGCCGGCCCGGCACCGAAGAGGACAAGGGCGGCGCCCGCAAGAAGCAGGAGTCGAAGACGCGTCATTTCATTCCATTGTGGGCAGCGACACCGTATCGGATTCGCCGCGCCGCCAAGATACCGCTAATGCATTGCATGACAAACGCGACTTGCTGCTTTGCCCCAGCGGGCGTTAATTTTGCAATCAGATTTGATGGATTTTACGCATGCGCGATATCCACGACCGCCTGAAAGGTTCGATGCCCGCACTGATCACGCCGATGATGAACGGGCAAGTGGACGAACGGGCGTTTCGCCAGCTTGTGGCGTGGCAGATTGCGGAAGGGAGCCACGGCCTGGTGCCCTGTGGCACCACGGGCGAATCGCCCACGCTCAGCCATAACGAGCACATGCGGGTGATTCAGCTTTGCGTCGAAGAGGCAAACGGCCGCGTGCCGGTGATCGCGGGTGCCGGGTCCAATTCGACCGCCGAAGCCCTGGCGCTGACGAAGCATGCGAAGGCGGTGGGCGCCGATGCCGTGCTGTCGGTCACCGGCTACTACAACAAGCCGTCGCAGGAGGGAATTTATCACCACTACGCGACGATTGCCGAAGAGGTCGACATCCCGATCGTGCTCTACAACATTCCGGGGCGCGCGATCGTGGACATCTCGGTCGAGACGATGGCGCGGCTGTCGAAATTCGAGAATATCGTTGGGGTGAAGGATGCGACCGCCAATCTGGCGCGGCCGTCGCGTGAGCGGCTCGCGTGCGGGAAACAATGGCGGCTGCTTTCTGGC
>DASXGS010000305.1:0-4587 GCA_036488975.1 Rhizomicrobium sp.
TCTTCAGAAGGTCTTCGAGTTTGTCGAAGCGGCCCTGCCAGAAGCCCGTCATCTTGCTTGTCCAATCGATCAGGGGGGCGAGCGCGCCGAGCTGCGCGCGATAATGCGTCTGGCGGCCCTCATGGCGATCGCGCACCAGCCCCGCCTGCTTCAGCGCCGCAAGATGCTTCGAGACAGCGGGTTGCGAGACTTTTGCCCTTGCCGTGAGCGCCGCCACCGTCTGCTCTCCCTCGCGGCAGAGGCGCTCGAAGATCCCCCGCCGGGTCGGATCGGCCAGCGTCCGGAATAGGATATTGTGGGCGCTTCTCATCGCAATCCATAACTAGACAGCTATGGGTTCACGTATAACCGGTGAGCTATGTATGAGTCAACCGCTGCCGAGATCGTCGGAATGGCCGGCGTTCAGGCGCGGCCATTGCGGGATGGGGCGGCCATCCCTTCGCATGTTCTGCTGGCCTTGCGTCGGCTGCGGCCAGCCGGCCGGCGAGTCTTCCCATTTCTCCTGCCGCCCATATACCGTGAGGTCGAGCAGCCGATAGGAATTGTCCATAGCTTCGACGCCGCGCCGCGTCGTCCAGTAGGTCTCGAAAACGCGCGCGCCCTGCCGCAGGTAGCAGACAATGTGCATCATGCCCACGCTGCGCCCCACCAGCAGCGTGGCGAGGGAGTCCGGCGGCGCCGAATACCACGGCATCTCCCAGCCCATGAAGTTGCGATAGCGAAGGCTCTCCTGGAATGGGCCTTGCGCAAACACGGCGAAGGTGACGTCGCGGGAATGGAGGTAGGACAACTCGTGCATCTGCGATGTCACCCAGGTGCATCCCTCGCACTGTTCCGGCGCAGATTTACCGGCGTGCCACATGAAGTAATAGGCGAGAAGCAGGCGGCGGCGTTCGAACGCATCGAGCAACGTCACCGCGCCGCGCTCGCCGATCAGCGGTATCGCGCCATCGACTTCGACCATGGGCAGACGCCGGCGGGTGGCGGCAATGGCGTCGCCTTCATGGGTGTGTGCCTTCTCGCGCTCACGCAGCGTGGTAACCTCCTTCTCGAATGCCGCCCGATCGACAACTTTGGGTACTGCAAGTTCATCGCTCATGGCTTGTGTCCTCGTTCGCGACCTTCGATCCAACAGGAATGCGCAGTGCCTGCAATGTGGTCCTTAGCGCTTGCACCAGCGGCGTGTGCGGCTCCTCGCCGAGGAAAGCGACCAGTGCGCGGTTGTCGAGCTTGAGCGGATGGTCCCAGTAGGTGCGCATCTCGATCATCTCGCGCATGGTGGGATTGAAGGGGGCGAGCAGCGGCAGCAGCGCCCAGGGTAGCCGGCGCAATTTCGCGTTCGGATTGTCCGCGGCTTCGCGGATGGCGGCAATGAACTGGGTGCCATCCTCATCCCAATAGCCTTCGAAATGAAAGCGGGCCTGCTCCGGCAGTTCCGCGTCGCGATCGAGCAGCCGCGCCAAGGTTTCGCCGACATCCGGCAGATAGGCCCAGTTGTGTCCCACGCCGCGCGCCCCGGGGTAGAGAATGGATTGCACCGGCTTGCCCGGCGTCACCATGCCTTGGCTGAGCCAACTGTTGCCGGGCTTCGGCCCGAAGAAGTCGCCGGCGCGCAGGACGAGGCTTTTCACTTGTGTGAGGCGCCGCTCCATCTGCGCGCGGATTTTGCCCTTGCGGGTGCTGGGATGCTGCGGAGAGGTTTCCGCCGCAATCGGTGTTTGCCGCGGATCGTAATTGTAGATGGTGCCCGGCAGTGCCACGCGCGCACCAACAGCCCGTGCGGCAGCGATGTTGTTGTCGAGCATCGGCAGCACCAGCTGGCCCCAGTTGCGATAGCCGGGCGGATTGACGGCATGGACGATGGCCGAAGCGCCGTCCGCTGCGCGCCGCACCGCAGCGGCATCGAGCGCATCGCCCTCAATCCATTCGAGCCCGTCTGCCTGCCCCATCGGGTGCCGGGCAAGAGCGTGCACCGCCCAGCCGTGTGCCGCAAGCGCGCGGGCTGCTTCCCCGCCGACGCCACCCGTCGCCCCCAGCACCAATGCCGTCTTTTCCATCCGCGCCTCCATGCGGTAATCGTGAGATAGGTGCGCTGTCCCCCACTGTCATCCCCGGCACTCGTTCGGGCGCGGATGACAATTGGAGTGAGATCAGCGCTTCGCTTGGGCGGTGTTGTGCGCGACAGCCGCGCGGATGAGCGCCTTGAACGCCTTCTCGTTGATCTTGTCGCCTTGGTGGAAATCAATGGCGCGGCGCACGTTGCCGTCGAGGCTGGAATTGAACAGGCCGCCTGGGTCGGGCAACGCGGCACCGTTGGCGAAGGTGAGCTTCACCTTGTCCTTGTAGGTTTCGCCGGTGCAGAGGATACCGTCGTGCTCGAACACCGGGACGCCCAGCGGGTTCGAGGCCTTCGCCCATTTCAGCGTCTCGACGACTTTCGGGTCGGCTTCATGGATGAGGGCACGGAGCCGCTTGAACGTCTCCGTCCGCCAATCCCCCAGCTTCGCGATCTTCGCATCGATCCGTTGAGACGGGCTGTCGTCCCGCTTTCCGCCGCTCGTCGCGCTCTTCTTCTTGCTGGTCGCTGCGGGTTTCATCTTCGCATCGCCTGGTCGTCCATGCAGCGCTACAAGTATCCCGGCCGCCCTTCAAGTGTTAAAGCGCGCCGGCCCAGGCGTTGATCGCCTCGGCAGCTTTCGTCGTACGGCCGCCGCTGGAAAGATAATCCGTGAACGGAACTTCATTGAGCGGCAGCCGGCGAAGATGCAGCCTTCTCCTTCGCTCGAGGCGCAGGCGAAGAATGGGATCCATCGCGGCAGGCATCGCCGCCGAAAACACAAGGATGAGTCGATAGGTCGGCTCGTCGCTGTCGTTCCAGACCTCGACGCGCGCCCGCTGGAAATCCTGAAGGTTGTAGGTCTCCCTGCGCGCGCCAAAGGGACCGCGACGCGCAATGTCGATGCGGCCTGCGCTCCGGTCGAAGCGGGCTGTAACGTCCATTGCGACCATGAGGAAGATGAGCAGCAGGAGAGCGAGGAACATGCCCGCGACGCCGCACACAAACCAGCTCATTTCGGACCAGCTGCGGTAAAGATTCCACGCCAGCATGGCGAGCATTAGGGTGAGGATGGCCCGGGCGACCCATGGCGTTTCGTCCACCACCAGAATGCTGGGGGTTTCCTCGAAGGTGCGCATTGCGAAAGGCTACGCAGAATGCGCGACCAGCCGGTTAACGGCACAGCAACGCTTATTCTGCCGCCCCCAATGCCGGCAGCGACAGAACGCAGGCGAGCTTTACGGCCGGAAGAGCGTCAGCGCGCCGATAATAAGTTCTGCAAGAATCAGAATCACGATCAACAGTTCCAGCCGCGCGGAGCGGGCGGTGTCGATCAGGTCGGCGAGCGTTTCCGCAGCGCTACCGACGACGCCCACCTTGCCGTTGAGCAAAGTGCCGCGCTCGATGATTTCGTATTCGTCTTCCAGCCGCGCATAGAGCCGCCCCAGCTCCGGGTTCTCCCAAAGCACATCGGGCTTTTCGGCGAAGGCGATGCGGCCAGACACGCGATGCTGCGCTAGCAACGCCGATCCGATCAGCTGCAGCAGCGCCTTGCGCGCGCGAGGCAAGCGGCCGCTGACCGCCAGCGTGCTGGCGGCCGGCTCTATGGTGTCGAACACCGACGCGATCTCGCGTTCGTAGCGGGCGAGCGCCACACTCTTGGCGAGAATGTCGGCCAGCACCAGCGCGTGGGCGGTGGTCAGCTCCCGGATGTAGAGGATGCCGCCGGCGGTGGCACCTTCCTCCTTGTCGGGGTGGATTTCAAACGCGGCCCGCTCTTCTTCGATGATGGCTGCCTGCGGCGTGTCGGCGGGAAATTCGCCGATGACCTGTTTCTCCTCGTCCGGCGAAAGGCCGATCAGCACCAGCGCGCCATAGCGGAACACGGCGACGAAGCCGTTGCCCTTGCGGTAGCAAAACGGTGCCGGCGAAACCACGCCGGTGTATTTGGAGCGGTCGACGATCAGCCGGTCACTGATGAGAATGGCGTGGGCGGAAAGCGGCGCTGTCACCGAAGCACACTCTTCACATCGGTCTTCGCGAAATCGCGGCCGACATAAAGCAGCGGACAATTGTTCTCTTTCGCCACGTCATATGCGAAGCAGTCGCCGAAATTCAGCCCTGCCGTTTCGGCACCTCGTCCCCATCGCGCATAAATCCGCCCGATGCGCCTTGCCGTTGCGTCCGTTACAGGAACGATCTCGAAATCGAACCGATCGATCAGATTCAGCATTTCGCGCCCGACATTGGCGCGTCCAGATACGATCAGCGCTTCGGCAACCGTGCCCGCGGAGATCAGAACGCTTCCGGCTTCCAGTACGGAGATGCACGCATCAGCCTGAGGCTCACCGCGAACGACAGCCATCAATGCGGACGTATCGGCCGCGATCACCTGGGCAGGCCGTACTCATCGTAAAGGAAGTCCTGGCTTCGCGCGGCACTCGGACCCGGCTTCGCCTTCGCGCTGCCCGACCGGCGAACTTCTTCCAGAATGGCCCTTCGCGATTTGCGGTCGAGTGGCTTTGCAGCGG
>DASXGS010000312.1:0-1854 GCA_036488975.1 Rhizomicrobium sp.
GCGATGGCTGCGCTCAAGCCGAGCTTCATCGATCTCGGCGCGACCAACAGCGTGTTCGGATGGGACCCGATCTGACTACCAATATTCGCTGTGCGCCTTCCCTTTTAGTTCGGCGAAGCGGCGCAACGTGGCGGGCGTGGCATCGGTGGGCGGCGCAGCAGGATCGGCCCATACAATCTCCACGATTTCGGCGTTGGGCCGAAAGGCAATCTGCGCCTCCGGTACCCTGTAGAGGGCAACCACATTGGTCGCCATGCCCACCGCGCGTGTGTAGAGGCCGTGCAAAACCGGCGTGCCGCAGGATTGGAGGCCGACTTCCTCCTGCAGTTCGCGGACGATCGCTCTTGCCGGCGGTTCGCCGCGGTCCACGCCTCCGCCGGGCAGATGCCACCCGGGCGTGTAGCGCTGGCGCACCAGCAGAATCCGTCCGGCGTCGTCCGGCGTGATGGCGCTGACGCCGAAGGCCACCGGCGTGCGCAGCGCCTTGTAGGCGAGAAGCCATGGAAGAAGTCGCGAACGCCGAGCCGCCATCGGAAAGCAACGCAGATTGGTAAACGAAACCATAACAGCGAAGCTCCGCGAACGCGAATGGGGCAGGGCTGAGCCGTCGTTTTCATGCGTCCTTAAGCACCTCCGTTAATACTGAATGCGAGGCGGAACGCACGTGCACGGCATGTGCGCAGCCGCTTCGCGCGCATTTTGTTGGGCCCGGCATGCTTCAGATCGGTGGCATAGTCATTCTGTTCGGGATGGTGTTCGGCGGCTTCCTGATCTCGGGCGGCTCGCTGGGTGTGGTCGCCGAAGCGCTGCCGCACGAGATGATGACGATCGCGGGTGCTGCGATTGGAGCACTCCTGATTGCCGGCTCGATGTATTCACTCAAGAAGATCGGCGGCGAGATGGGCAAAGTCATCTCGGGGCCGAAATGGAAGCCAGCGGACTACCGCGATCTGCTCTGCCTTCTGTTCCTGCTGACCAAGACAATGAAGACCAAGGGTCTCATCGCGCTGGAAGCGCACATTGAGAAGCCGGAGGAGTCGTCCATCTTCAAGCGCTACCCGCGCATTTCAAAGGATCACTTCGCTCTTAGTTTCATCTGCGACACGCTGCGCATGATGACCATGAGCCTGGAAGATCCGCACCAAGTCGAGTCGGCAATGGAGAAGCAGCTGGAGAAGCACCATGCCGAAGCGCTGGCGCCCGCCAATTCTTTGCAGTCAACGGCCGATGCGTTGCCAGCCCTCGGTATCGTCGCCGCGGTGCTGGGCGTGATCAAGACCATGGGCGCCATTTCCGAGCCGCCGGAAGTGCTGGGCCGCATGATCGGTTCGGCTCTGGTAGGCACTTTCCTCGGCGTGTTCCTGTCCTACGGTATCGTTGGGCCGATTTCGCAGCGGCTCAAAGGCATCGTCGAGGAAGAGGCGCAGTTCTATCACGTCATCCGCGATATTCTGGTCGCGCATCTGCACGGCAACGCGGCGCAGGTGTCGGTGGAAATCGGCCGCGGCAGCGTGCCAACCGTTGCACAACCCAGCTTTCAGGAATTGGAAGAGGCCCTGAACTCAATTCCCCCGGACAGCGCCTAGGCGGTTTGGCGCGGGCGCCATAGCCGCAGCTGCGCGCCGACGATCATCGAGACTGATGAAGAACGTGGCCAGTCCACCGGCCAGGATGCCCAGCGGCATGGCGTAGAACACATCCATATCGCAGCCAAAAACGATAATCGCTGTGACGGCAACGCCGGTCCATTGGGCCACTGTTTTGGGCATCCGGAGTTCCATGCGTAGACAACACCTTAACTCTTAAGGCGGTCCAGCGTGGCCTAAAGAAATCAATTAAGGAATAGTTAACGCC
>DASXGS010000317.1:0-9424 GCA_036488975.1 Rhizomicrobium sp.
ACGAGACCAAGGCCGGTCACCACCACACGTCGGACAGAGGAGCCGTTTGCTCCGAGCATCAAGCCGCTTGCGTCTTGTCGATGTACTTCACCGCATCGCCCACCGTGACAATGGACTCCGCGGCGTCATCGGGAATTTCGATGCCGAACTCTTCTTCGAACGCCATGACAAGCTCGACGGTGTCGAGGCTGTCCGCGCCCAGATCTTCGATGAAAGAGGCGTTATCCGTGACCTTGTCGGCATCCACGTTCAGATGCTCGACAACGATCTTTTTCACGCGCTCGGCCGTATCGCTCATTTGTGTTCGAAACCTCTCCTTGGTTCGCCGCGGGTTTGGGCGCGCGGCAGGCCCCTTCCGCTTGAGCGGCCTAGGGCTAACGCGTTGGTAACACAGTTTGCCCCGAAGCCGCCACAGTGGATTAAGTCATTGTTCTTGCTTCTAAATCATCGCCATGCCGCCATTGATATGCAGCGTTTGGCCGGTGACGTAGCCGGCCTCCTCGCTCGAAAGGTAAACGACGGAAGCGGCAATCTCGTTCGCGTCACCCATGCGGCCGGCCGGGATTCTGCCGAGAAGCGCGGTCTTCTGGTCCGGCGTCAGCGCATCGGTCATGGGCGTGGTGATGAAGCCCGGCGCGACGCAGTTCACGGTGATGTTGCGGCTGCCGACTTCCGCGGCCAGCGACTTGCTCATGCCAATGAGCCCGGCTTTGGCCGCGGCATAATTGCCTTGTCCCGGATTACCGGTGACACCGACCACCGAGGTGATCTGGATGATGCGGCCCCAACGCTTTTTCATCATGCCGCGTAACACCGCGCGGGAGAGCCGAAAGGCCGCACTCAGGTTCACCGCGAGAACCTGATCCCACTCATCGTCCTTCATACGCAGGAACAGATTGTCGCGCGTGATTCCGGCATTGTTCACAAGGATGTCGATCGGCGCTCCGGCCGCCGCTTCCGCCGCTTTCGGCAAAGCCTCCACAGCAGCGGTGTCGCCGAGATTTGAAGCTGCGATGTAAGCGCGCTCGCCAAGCTCGCTCTTCAGCGCCTCCAGCGCTTCGGCTCGGGTGCCCGAAAGGACCACTGTTGCGCCTTGCCTGTGCAGCGCTTTCGCAATCGCCCCGCCAATACCACCGGTCGCGCCAGTCACCAGTGCTGTTTTGCCCGTGAGATCGAACATCAGAGTGTCTTCGCAAAGTTCTCGATATCGGCAGGCGTATCAAGCGTGAGGGTTTCCAGCTCGCGGTCCGTGCGCTTGATCATGCCTGTGAGCACCTTGGCACCGCCGCACTCCACCGTGGTGGCCACGCCCGCATGGCGGAAGGCGAGCACGCTTTCCCTCCATCGTACGCGCCCTGTGATCTGTTCAACCAGCAGACGGCGAATTGTTTCGGGCTCGATCAGTTCGGTCGCCGTTATGTTGGCGACCAGCGGCGCCGCGGGCGGGCGAACCGTCACCTCCGACAGCGCATCGCGCATCTTATCCGCGGCGGGCTGCATCAATGGGGAATGGAACGGTGCGCTCACATTGAGCATCATGGCCCGCTTGGCGCCTCTTGCTTTGGCAATCTCGCCAGCGCGCTCCACGGCAGCGCGCGTGCCAGAAATCACCACCTGTCCCGGAGCGTTGTCGTTCGCGACCACGCAAACCGGGTTTCCCTCCGTCTCTGGCGCCTTCAGAACCGCTTCCCTTGCCGCCTCTTCGGCAAGTCCGATTTCCGCTCCCAGAAGCACGCTCATCGCGCCATCGCCGACTGGAACTGCCCCCTGCATCGCGCGCCCGCGTGTTTTCAGCAGCCGAGCCGTTTCAGGCAACGTGAATGCGCCCGCTGCGCACAACGCACTGTATTCGCCCAGCGAATGGCCAGCCACCAGCCGCGCATGGCGTGCAATCTCAAGCCCACCTTCGCGCTCGAGCACCCGTACCACCGCCAGGCTCGCCGCCATGATGGCCGGCTGCGCATTCTCGGTCAGCGTGAGGTCCTCCTCCGGCCCCTCCCACATCAGCCGCGAGATCCGCTGCGTCAGGGCCTCGTCCACCTCGTCGAACACCTCGCGGGCCGGCGCAAAGGCATCGGCCAGAGCCTTGCCCATGCCGATCACTTGGCTGCCTTGGCCGGGAAATATGAAGGCGCGAGTCATGGGGCGCGACACAAATCAGGGCGCCCGCCCCGCGTCAAGCCAAGCCGCGCATCATCATTGGCGAGCAGGTTTCCGCCCGAACGGGAATCTGTTATTGCGATGGCTGTATCCTACAGGGGAATTCATGAAAACTGTGCTTGCCGCGACTCTCGCCACTCTTTTGGGCGCGGGTTCGCTTGCCGCAATCGGCACCGAGACAGCATCTGCGGCCGCAGTGGTGGTTCGGGTCGGGTCGCACCATCATCACGGGCACGGCAACCGGTGGATGTGGCACGGCCGCTATTGGTACCATCGCGGCTGGTCATGCCATCGCTGGCATCACCGCCGCGCCTGCGCGTGGCGCTACTGGTAACGGGGACTTGGGGGTGGCTGAACGACTGCAGCCGCCCCTTTCCTTTTTCAGTGCGGTCTTGAAGACCGGCGCGCCACATGTTCGGCCGTCGGCGTGGTGAGCAGCCGCGACCGTTCAGATTGTGACATCGGCGTTCGTGCGGCCGCGCGCCGGGTGACCGGCGCACCTTTTTGTTTCGCTTCTGCGATCACCGCGCCGCAATTCGCGTCCTTGGCAAGTCCCGGATCGATCGTCGCGATCAGCGACGCGATGGGATTGATCAGCGCGCCCAGAGCCACGGCAATCCCGCCTTGGGCAAGCGCGTGGCTCGCCTGGACGCCCACTTTTGGATGGCTCAACGAGCCGGTCAGCGTGATTGGGGCATTCATCCGTAAAATTCGAAAAGACTTGGCGTCGCCGCTCATCACCATATTCAGCGTCTCGTTCTTCAAATTGATGTAGCCGCGGCCGTTACCGCGCTCGACATCGGTATCCAACAGGATCTGGTTGGCATTGAGGAGGCCATCGCGCGCCTGAAAGCTGGCAATGGCGCATCGGATATTCGTTTGCGATTGATCGCCGGTCAGTAACGCGACGCCGCCATTCAGCAGATTGATACCAAGCAGTTCGGCGAACGCCCGCCGCATCTGCCCATGGGGGATGACGAAGGTAACCGAGCCGTTGGCATTCGATGCTGCTCGATGTATGGAATCGCCGGCCGCCGTGAGAATGGCGCGCGCCTCCAGCGGCCCTTCAATCGTCGCCTGCCCGCGCACAGGATGTACAAGGCTCTGCAGCCTGATATCGCGCAGACGCAGGTCGAGATGCGTCACCGGTACCTTGCGGCTGGCATCCAGCTTTACATGGCCCGAAACTGTGCCCATCGCGAGCCCTGCCTCCAGCGGGTCGAGCCGCAGCACCCCGTCATGCAGCCGAACATGCACTCTGAGGCTACGCAGCGGAAAGTCGCTCGAAACAATCGCCGTCGCGCTATAGTGCACGTTGGCATTCATCTGCCGGACACGGTCGACATCAAGTGGGGCGTCCGGCAATAGCAACGTGCTCTGCGCCACCGGATGGGTGTCCCCGGCTAGCCCAATTCCGGGGGCCGACGCGGCGGCAGCACGAGTCGAAGCAGGGGCGGGTGTCGCAATCCTTCCGCCGAACAAAAAGCTCATATCGTCGGAGTAGACGCGCCGGGAATGCAAATCTCCTGTCACCAGCGGTTTGTCGCCCGACGTGTCCACTGTCAGGTCACCGGAAAGATCGCTGTGTCCCATGCGTCCAGTCAGATCGGCGATGCGAAACATCTCGTCGTCGCGTGTGATGTGAGCGCTCGCCTCGTAGTGCGGTGTGTTGGGCAGCACGAGGCCGGTCAAATAGTAGAGGTCGGCAGCATCGCGCCCTGAGAAGCTGGCGGTCACATTGAGTGCGCCGAGGTCGAAGGGATGCGTGATCTGACCGCGCGCCGTTACCCGCGTGTATCCGGCATGCATGTTCAACGTGAACGGATAGGGCTGCGCCTGATTCACGTTCAGCAACGGGGCGCCATGCGCGTCAGCGGTGAATTTCTCGCCGTTCAGTGTGCCGTCGCCTGACAGCGCAAAACCCTGACCTTGCCCGATGGTGCTTTCGCTGGACGAGAAGATGCCGACGAAATGCATCTTCTTGCGCGCGTCGTCGATTTTTAGGTGTCCGTCTTTGATGATGAAGTGGTTGATCGCTGGGAGCTTCAGCGGCTTGTTCGCAGCGGTCTTGTCGAATTCCCAGTTCGAATGCCCTTCCATATTGCGCACCACCAGGAACGACGAGTGCTCGAGGTCAACCAATGGCAGGCGAATGTGTCCGCCCAGCAGTGGCCATAACTTCACGCTGACGGCGAGATGGCCGATCTTCGCCATATCGCCGCCCCCGGCCCACTTTGTGTTGGCGACGCGAATGCCGCCCACATCCACCCGCGGCGTCCACGACCACAGATGCACATGCAGATTGCCTTGGATCTGCACGGTGCGATGCAGTCGGTGCGAGGCGTAACGGGCAAGCGGCCCGCGCAACATGTTCCAATCGAAGAAGATCAACACGAGGAGGGTGAGGAGAACCAGCGTACCACCGGCCCATTTCAGCGCCCCAAGTGCGGGAGGCCCCGACGCATGCGAGTAGTTCGCCCCCTTCTCCTCGAGCACGGTTTCTTCGGCGCGCGCGCGCTCACGCCGGTGCGCCCAGAAGGCGGTCCAGCGCTCCGACAAACGCTCCCGAGCCGTTTCGAACCCGCTTCTCGTGTCGTGCCGCTCCACCATGGCATCCGAATCCCTTTTCGACTCTAAAGTCCTGAATCGGCGTCATGTTCCGGCGCGTGGTGCAATGCGGGATGCAATTCGTGATCGGCTTGCCGATTGACGGCTTTTCTACAGAGGCAGATGGTCTTTTTCGCCCCGCCGAAGAGGCGTGAGGGGCGCAAAGACGGGCCCGCCCGCCGGGCCGGTCGGCCTCAAGCCAAGCGCTGAGGCCGTAAATCGAGGGCGCTGCTCAATGCAGCGCCCTTCGTCTTTTCACAAGCACCGCTCTTTGGACGAACAGCAGTATTTTTATGGCGCGGCAAAGGGCGCCGAAGTGAGCGTCATACGTCTGGCGGCCGAGGAGAGCGCTTCCTCTGCAGCGGATTCGCGCTCCATCGCGGTCTGGAGATCGAGATGCATGCTGGTGTCCGCATCCGCTGATGGAGCCGCCCCCGGGGACAATGGCGACGTATCATTGGAGCGCAACGTCATCACCGGAGTAGTGTGCGCTTTCATCGAGAGCACCGTTTGCGTCTCGGGGCTCAGCTGCGAGACCGTCGGCGCTCTGCTATGCGCGATGCTGCTGCGTTCTTCCTGGTCTGCCCATTCCTCGCGATGCCGGTCCATAGTTGCCTGTAGGTCGGCGTCGGCGTCGCGTGCGGCCTGCATGAGCAGCAGGAAGCTCGTGGAATTCACGTCCACATGCGAGGCCATGTGCGCGCCCTGCGCAAGGGTCCGCGCGCGATCTTCGGACACGCGGCCCGAGGACACCATTGTCCGCGCCTGATCCTTAATCCACGCCTTCTGCCCACCGTCCATAGCCGTCAGCAGCGTCCGCTCGTTGGCTTCTGCACCCGCTGGAAAATTGGGCGCGGCCTGAGCCCGCACGCAGGCAAGTCCGGCAAAGATAACAGCAGATAAAACAGCGCGCACCCGCACATTTCCCTTCGACAAGTCCTTCAGCCTAGCACGACTGGCAGGGTCCGCCATGTCTGGCGAACGTAACCACTGGCTGGGGAGCCCCGGACGCTAGGGTGTGGGCGGCGTGGGCGGCATGACCGGGAGAATGGCGAAGCCGGCGGCCTCGACCTCGCAGATGATGTCGGCTGCAGCCCTTCCGTTGACGGGCCCGCCCTTCTCGTCAATGGTGATAGTCCCGGCGCTCGACCATGGCCCTAGCTCGAAGGGAAGGTTGCCGCCCAGACTTTCGAGGGTAATCCCAACGCTTTTCGGACCGGAGAACTTGTACAGCTGCATATGGCAGTAATCCTGCGGGCGCCGTTTTATCGGGCTTCAAATTTGACGGAAATGTAAACATCGATCATCCCCGGTCGATAATTAACCTTCGTTCATGAATCTCACGGTTCCAACAGCGTTTCCTTGGCTTGGTGCTTGGGGAATTCTCTTCCAACCTTTCGCGCAAGCGAGCGGCTGTCCCAACATCGGCACGCAGGGGAGCGCCCCCAGCTGGCCCGACGCGACGGTTGCGAAACGTCCGGGCTCCGGGTATACGCCCCGCCTTCACATTGGTGCGCGGTCGTGGGAACCCGCCGATACGGCGGGGATGTCGGATGGTCCGGCTCCTTCGCGATCCGTAACCGGGTGCGGGCTCCCCTGCTCCACCCGGCTCCGCGCGCCCCGGAAAGGGAACTTCATGGCTCTCTACGAGCATCTTCTGATCGCGCGCCAGGACATCAGCGCGCAGCAGGTGGACGCGTTGGCGACCCACTTGAAAACCATCATCGAAGGCGAAGGCGGCAAAGTCGAAAAACACGAATATTGGGGCCTTCGCGGACTAGCCTACCGCATCAAGAAGAACCGCAAGGGGCACTACGTGCTTCTCAACATCAACGCCCCGTCGAACGCCATTCAGGAACTCGAGCGTCAGCTCAAGATCAACGAAGATGTGCTGCGCTACATGAGCGTGAAGGTGGATAAGTTCGAGCAGTCTTCGAACAAGAACAAGCGCGAGCGTGAAGAAAACAAGACAGAAGGCGCCGCGCCCGCGGTCGAGGAGACGGTGCAATGAGTCATGGTGGAGATCGCGCAGGGGGGCAGCGCCGCCCCTTTTTCCGGCGCAAGAAAACGTGCCCGTTCTCGGGCGCGAACGCGCCCAAGATCGACTACAAGGATGTAAAGCTCTTGCAGCGCTTCATTTCCGAGCGCGGCAAGATCGTGCCCTCGCGAATCACTGCGGTGTCGTCCAGCAAGCAGCGCCTGCTCGCAACGGCCATCAAGCGGGCACGCTTCATGGCGCTATTGCCTTACTTGGTGAAGTGAGGAGGCGGCCATGCAGGTGATTTTGCTAGAGCGGGTCGAGAAGCTCGGCCAGATGGGTGACGAAGTGCGCGTGAAGGACGGCTTCGCCCGCAACTTCCTCTTGCCAAAGAAGAAGGCGCTGCGCGCGACCAAGGCGAACCGCGAATATTTCCAGTCGCAGAAGACGCAGCTGGAGGCGCACAATCTTGAGCGGAAGAGCGACGCCCGGAAGGTGGCGGAAAAGCTCGAGGGCAAGACGTTTATGCTTCTGCGCCAGGCTGGCGATCGTGGCCAGCTCTATGGCTCCGTTTCACCGCGCGATATTGCAGACGTGATTTCTGCCGGCGGTTTTTCGATCGGCCGGACCCAGGTACCGCTAGACCACGCGATCAAGTCGATCGGTTTGCATCCCATTTCCGTGGTGCTCCATCCGGAAGTGCGCGTGAAGGTAACCATCAACGTCGCGCGCACCGAGGACGAAGCGGAGCGTCAGGCGCGCGGCGAAGACGTGCTGGTCGAACGCACGCCGGAGGAAGACGCGGCCGTCGAAGCGGCTGGCAACGCTGCTGCCCTGTTCGAGGAAGGCGCCGCTCCCGCCCCAGAGGCGGAAGACGTCTGATTCATTCGGCGAGGTCAGGTGCGAGCCGTCGCCGGGCGCGGAGCGTGCGGACCGTCTCCTCTGTGTAGGGGATGATGTTGAAGAGGAGCGCGGCGGCGGCGGTGATGAGGATCTGCCACAAGGGTGGCGGTTGCTTCAGCGCCAGCGAAAAATCCGCCTGCTCGGACCCGATCCCAAAAAGTGCCCGCACCTGACCGAAATGGGGCAGCAGCACGAGCAGGCCCGCCGTCAGCGGGATGATTTCGAGAATGCTGTGCACCTGATCTTCCGTGGGGCTCACATCGCGCCCGTGATTTTCCGCGTAACGGATATCGACATTGGTGGTAATTTCATGGGCGATGAAACACGCCGCAAACAGCAGCACGATGGCGGCATTAATCCGCAGGAACGTGGCGGCGAAGAGCGGCAGCGCCACTTCCGCCATCATCAGGTGATGAAGTAGCGACTCCTTCACTCCCGCGGTTCGCTCGATATGCGTGCGGCGGTGAAACAGGTAATCGGCAAATCCCGCGCCGATCCACAGCGGAAGGACGAACCAGCCGATTACGACATGCACTGCCGCCTCGATCACCTGCACGTCTCCCGGGATTCCGCGAAGATAAGCGCCCCCGCGGTCGACGGTTCCGTACCGACTGCCGGTTCGCGCTTTCGCAGATGCAGCAAAGAAGCTAAAGTGCCCACGTTGCCAGCCGGAGACTGCCATGTCCGCCGTCACGCACACACGCCGCGTCACCGTTCCGGAAATCCGCGCGCACAAAGGCGCCAAACCCGTCGTGTGCCTCACCTGCTACCACGCCCACACCGCCCGGCTGCTGGACGAACACGTGGACCTCATGCTGGTGGGTGACAGCCTGGGCAATGTGATGCACGGGCTGGAGACTACCATTCCGGTCACGCTCGATATGATGATCGTGGCGGGCAAAGCGGTGATGCGGGGATCGAAGCACGCGCTGGTCGTGGTCGACATGCCATTCGGGACGTATGAGGAATCGCCGCAAATCGCTTTTCGCAACGCCGTGCATGTGATGAAGGAAACCGGCTGCCAGGCGGTGAAAATGGAAGGCGGCGCGCGGATTGCCGAAACGGTCCACTACCTCACCCAGCGTGGCATTCCGGTGATGAGCCATATCGGGCTGACGCCGCAGATGTTTAACGTGTTCGGCGGCTTCAAGACGCAAGGCCGCACCGAAGCCGAGTGGCCGGCGATCGAGGCCGACGCGAAGGCCGTGGCGGAGGCTGGTGCATTCGCCGTGGTGCTGGAAGGCATGGCCGAGCCGCTGGCGGCGAAAATCACCCGTGAGGTTTCCATCCCCACCATCGGCATCGGCGCCTCCGCCGAATGCGACGGGCAGATCCTGGTGATGGAGGACATGCTGGGCCTCAACCCCAACCCGCCGAAATTCGTCCGCCAATACGCCAATATGGGTTCGCAGATCGAGACGGCGGTCAAGGCCTACGCTTCGGATGTCCGCGACCGCCGCTTCCCCGGCGCCGAGAACGTCTATTCGATGAAAAAGACGGGCTGAGTTTCTCCGGACACACAGTTACGCTAGGCTCCGCCCACACGAAGGGGGAATTCCATGAAAACGATTCTGCTTGCGGCCATTGCCGCGCTCGCCTTTGCCGCACCGGCGTTCGCGTCCGACGAAACCGACGTCATGGCCGTCATCAACAAGATGAACGACGCGCTGACCAAGAACGACATGAAGACCGCCGGCAGCATGTACACCGCCAACGCGTCCATCATCGACGAATTCCCGCCGCATTTCTGGAGCGGCGCAAACGCGTTCGGCAGCT
>DASXGS010000382.1:0-12320 GCA_036488975.1 Rhizomicrobium sp.
ACATTGCGCCGGGGAATCACGCTTTCCCGCAACCTGATGACGATCCGCCTCGCTCACGACGTCGGTATGGACAAGGTGGTGCAATATCCCATCCGCATGGGTGTTTACGACAAGCTTCCGGCATACCTGTCGAACTCCATCGGAGCCTACGAAACCACGCTGATTCGCTTGGTCGCCGGCTATGCGCAATTCGTGAACGGCGGGAAGAAGGTCACACCGAAGCTCATCGACCGCATTCAGGACCGCAACGGCAAGACGATCTATCGCGAAGATGCGCGTGCCTGTGACGGCTGCAACACATGGGATTGGCACAATCAGGCGGAGCCACTGTTGCCCGACACTCGCCCGCAAACACTCGACCCGCGCACGGCGTACCAAATCGTTTCGCTTCTGCAGGGTGTCGTGCAATACGGCACTGGCAAAATTGTCAGCGAAGTTGGAAAACCACTGGCGGGAAAAACGGGCACATCGAACGATTCCAAGGATGTGTGGTTCATCGGCTTCTCGCCCGATCTTGTCTGCGGCGTGTTCGTTGGGTACGACGATCCGCGTACGCTCGGCCGGCGAGAACAGGGTGCAACAGTCGCGGCACCTGTCTTCCGTGATTTCATGAAGGGTGCGCTGGAAGACGAGCCGGCCATTCCCTTCCGCGTACCGCCGGGCGTGATTCTTGTTTCGGTCGATCGGATCACGGGCGCTCCGGAGTCCGCTGGTGCCGCGACCGCCATTCAGGAGGCCTTCAAATCCGGTACAGAACCGGGAGCGGCCAGCTACCTGGATCAAACGGCAGCACAGACGCAGGAGAAGCCGGTCAACGGTCCCGGCAATACCGTCGATGAGGGTACCGGCGGGCTTTACTAACGACAGCGTGATTGCCCCTGGCATTCCTTTGTGCTTGGCGTCCTGCGATGCGCCGCTTATTCTTTCCACGAAAATCCGCGGGGCGGCATATGTTCAGGGGTATTTTGCTGGCGAGCTTTCTAGTTTTTCCGATCGCGTTCAGCGGGGGCACGGCTTTCGCTGGCGATCATCCACCAAAGGTAGACACCTCTCAGCCCACGCCAGTCGTTTACCCAAAAGGTTCGCAGGCCAATGGTGAAGAGGGGACGGTGGTACTTGGCGTCGATGTCACGAAGTCAGGGCAGCCGCGCGACGTCCGGGTGATGAGCTCGAGCGGCCATCCCGATCTTGATACTGCCGCGACGGAAACCGCTTTCAACTGGCATTACCTTCCGGCAGTGCGGGACGGCGAGGCAGCGGAAGACTGGGTAACTGTCCAAGTCAAATATGCGCTGCCGGAGAACGCGACCGCGGTCTCGAAATAGTGCGGACAGGCGGTACTTTACAAAGCAGGTTACGACAAGCATATGGTCCAACTCCGGAGTGACATATGCGCGCCGAAACCGAACGCACGGTAGAAGATATTCAGCAGGCGCTGACCCTGCTGAGGAGGCATCTTTGACTGGGATAGTGCGCTTCGGCGTCTCGATGAACTGAACGCGCGCGCGGAAGATTCTCAAATCTGGAACGATCCTACTGCCGCGCAGAAGTTGATGCGCGAGCGCCAGCGGCTGGACGACTCTGTTTCCGCCATCCGCAAGCTAGAGGCCGAGCTGGTCGATGCACTCGGCATGATCGAACTGGCCGAGGCGGAAGGCGAACCGGGGCTCGTTGCTGAAGCTGAGGCCGGCATCGGAACATTGGCGAAGCAAGCAGATGCGCTGCGGCTGCAGTCCATGCTGTCCGGCGAAGCCGATGCGAACGACAGCTATCTCGAAATCCACGCGGGGGCCGGCGGCACGGAAAGCCAGGATTGGGCCGAGATGCTGTTCCGGATGTACACGCGCTGGGCGGAACGCCATGGCTACAAGCTGCAGCTGATCGAGGAAAGCGAGGGCGAAGGCGCCGGCATCAAATCGGCGACGCTTCTGGTGAAGGGGCCGAACGCGTATGGCTGGCTGAAAAGCGAAGCCGGCGTCCACCGTCTGGTGCGCATCTCGCCGTTCGATGCCAATGCGCGCCGCCACACGAGCTTCTCGTCGGTCACGGTGTATCCAGTGATCGACCAGAGCATCGAGATCGACATTCCCGACAAGGAGGTGCGGATCGACGTATACCGCGCGAGCGGCGCCGGCGGTCAGCACGTCAACAAGACCGAGAGCGCGGTGCGTATCACGCATCTGCCGACCGGCATCGCCGTCTCATCGCAGAGTGAGCGCAGTCAGCACCAGAACCGCGCCATCTGCTGGGACATGCTGCGCTCCCGGCTCTATGAGATCGAACTCGAAAAGAAGCAGGCGGAGACGGGCGCATTCGTCGGCGAGAAAAGCGACATCGGTTGGGGACATCAGATCCGCTCCTACGTATTGCAGCCCTACCAATTGGTGAAGGATTTGCGCACCGGCGTGGAGAGCCGCAATCCGGAAGAGGTCCTCGACGGCGCGCTCGATCCCTTCATGGCGGCAGCGCTGGCGCAAGCCGTCGGCGGCAAACCAAAGGAAAAAATTGCGGATCTGGAATAGCCGCACCCTGTCGTGACTTGCCAAACCGAGGGCGCTTCGTGAGATTGCCGCTGCTTTGTACTGGCTGGGTGAAATTTGAGCGATACGGCGGTGGTTTCTGCAGCCACAGAAGATGCGGGCGCGGCGAGCTCGCGCCGGCGTTTCATGGGGCATCCCGTCGGGCTCGCATGGCTCTCGGGCTCAGAGTTTTGGGAGCGCTTCTGCTATTACGGTATGCAGTCGCTGCTGGTCCTCTATCTCACGCACTATTTGCTGCAGCCCGGCCATATCGAGCAGGTGTGGGGCTACGCGCCATTTCAGCGGCTGATCGCCTGGCTCTATCCCAAGGCGACGCAGATGGCGCTCGCTTCCAACACCGCTCAGCTCTACGCGGCACTGGTGTACGTCACGCCGCTCGCCGGCGGCCCTATTGCCGACCGGCTGATCGGCCGCACGGCGACGGTCAGCATCGGTGCCACCCTGATGGTGGTCGGCACCTTCCTGCTGGCGCTGAACTCCACCTTTCTCATCGCGCTCGCTCTGCTGCTTGCGGGCATCGGCTGCTTCAAGGGCAACATCGCCAGCCAAGTGGGTGATCTCTACACCGTCGACGATCCCAAGCGCGCCGACGGATTCCAGATCTATTTCATGGGCATCCAACTCGCGGTGATCTTTTCGCCAGTTATCTGCGGTTATCTCGGGCAGCGTGTCGACTGGCACCTCGGCTTTGTCGCCGCCGGCGTTGGAATGGTGTTCGGGCTGGCGATCTATTTGGCGGGCCGCCGACACTTCCCGCCCGAGCCCCTTCGCAAGAAGGCCGATCGTGTGGAAAGGCCGCCGCTCACGGCGCGCAATTGGAAGACCGTCATCCTGCTGGTGGCACTGTTGCCGGTGCTGGCGCTCTCGATCATCGGCAATCAGGAGATCCAGGACGCCTATCTCGTCTGGGGCGAGAAGACGTTCCAGACCGTGTTCTTCGGCTTCAACATGCCGATCACCTGGATCGTCTCGGTGGATGCTGTCGTCAGCGCCATCACGTTGCTCATGGTGATCGGCTTCTGGCGCTGGTACAGCCGTCACTGGAAGGAGCCGGACGAGATCACCAAGATCGTGATTGGCGTGGCCATCAGCGCGCTAGGACCGCTGGTGCTGGCCGGTTGCGCCGTGGTCGCGGACAGGACGCATCATCCGGTGCCGCTCTTCTGGGCGCTCGGCTTTCACATTCTGAACGACATCGGCTTCGCCAATGTGCTGCCAATCGGGCTGGCGCTCTATTCGCGCGCCGCGCCGAAGGGTTTGGGCGGCACGATGATCGCCGTCTACTATGTGCACCTCTTCATGGGCAACCTGCTTACGGGTTACCTAGGCGGGCTGCTCGGCACGATGCCAAATTCGACATTCTGGCTGATGCATGCCGTGCTGATGGGAATCTCCGCGGTCATCCTCCTGGCGGTGCGATTCATGTTCGCGCATGTTGTGGCCCCCAGCCGCGAAGATATCGCGACAGCCTAGGCGCCCGACTGTGTGCGATTGTCAGACCGGTTCGGCACGCTTCGGCAGGCCGAAAGTGATGCGGTCATCCTCCCAGCGTGCCGAGATCGCGGCCATCGCGGCAACCACTGCGCCGAACAGCAGAGCGATCGCCGTCCAGAGGCTGGCGTTGCGGGCAACCTTCCGCGCTGCCTCCGCCGTCTTCATCTGATCGCTGCGGATGCGCGCTTCGGCATTGTCTACGCGGCGCGCCGCCTCGGTGGCGGTGGCACCGGTGTCCTGCGCGACAAGAGTCGCTGTGCGGTCGCGGTCATATGCCGATAGCGTCCCGCCATTCGCCATGCCGACCTCAAGAATGCGCCCGACCTCTGCCTTATCGGCGGCGAGATTGCCGGCTTGTCCAGATGCGGTCGCGACAGCGGGGGCTGTCGACATCATGGCGCCACCGGGCGTTTCATTCGTGGCTGTAGAGGGAACAGTGATGACGTGGGGCTGCGCCGATGGTGCCCCATGAACCTCTGTCGTCGTCGACTGCGGCGGTGCGGTTTCGACTCCGCCCTTGATGTTGGCGCCGTTTGTGCCGGTGACCGGAGTCATTTGCGTTGTGCTAGTTCCGCCATTTGTTCCCGATTGGGATTCATCATCCGTGGAGGGCGTCGCATCAGTGCCGGAGGTGTTGGCTTGGGCAAAGCGCCGCCACGCAAGCGAGGCGTGCATCGGCGCCGGTGCCGGGCGGAACAGCACGTCCGTCCAGTAGGCGGTCACGGCTGGTGCGGGCGAGGTGTTGGAGTTTCCGCCCGACATGGCCAAGCCGCCTGATATGGCAGTAGAGCCGGCCGCCACCCAGCCAGAAATCAGCACGAGAAGAGCTGTTGCCGTGACACACAGGCCCCACACCGTCAGCCCGTGCGCCGCCGCGCGAAACTCTTCTTCGCGGTCGGTTTCCGCCATGGGGCCGATCAGTCGCCCGACGAGGTGGCCGCCCGCAGCAAAGCCGAAGGCCTGTGCGGCAAGGAAGTAGATCGCACCGAGCGTCAGGAAGCCTTTGCTTGCCACGCCTGTAGCGGGGACGAGCGATAGCCCCACGCCCGAGCCAAGGGTTACGAGGAAGAAAATCGTAGCGGTTCCAACGACCGCTCCGGCAAAGATCGCGGGCCATGACATCCGGTGGCCGAAGCCCGCTAGCGCTCCGGCTTCTTGTGAAACGACAGCCATGTCGTCGTTGACAATCGTGGTCGTGGCCATGCGAACCCCTCAAATGATGGCGCAGTTAGAACGAATAGCATTCATGCTCGTTCCGCGCACCGCAAAAGCAGCAACCCCGGCCAGCTTCCGCGGGCCGGGGCTTCAGATAGCCCATATACCGAATGAGATCAGGCGGCCGACGTCGCCGCCGCCGGTCTCGTCTGCGTGGTGTCCAGCGCCTTCGCAGCGATGGCTGCCCCGCCATTGCTGACGGCGGTCGCGGGTGAATGAACAGGGCTGCTTACCGTCTTGCGCTCTAAGGCGGGCATCTTGCGAGCGTTCTCGTCCGCCAGCGGGTTGTCCGAGTGGCGGCAATTGCCCTCGAAGAAGGCGCCGGCTTCCACTGCAAACGCTTCGTGCAGAATGTTGCCTTCCACATGGCAGGTCGAGCAGAGCAGAATTTTGCGGGCGCGAATGCTGCCTTCGACGCGGCCGCGCACCGTCACCTCGTCGGCAATCACTTCGCCCTGAATCACAGCTTTCTCGCCGACCACGAGAGCGGCGCTATGCACATCGCCTTCCACACGGCCGTCCACCTGCATGTCGCCAGTCGAAGTCAGCGTGCCAGTGACCGTTAGGTCGGAACTGATGATAGATGGCGCAGAGCGCGGGCCTGCGGCGCGCTTTTGCGGCTGCGGCGGCGGAGCGGATGGAATGGCTGTTGGGGTTGCAGCTGGCGTGGCCGTTGTGGCCTCGGGAGCGGCATCTTTCGCTTTATTGAACATGACGGCCTGCCTCGATGAATCTGCTCGGATCTCTCAGGGCACTGGCCAGCCACACTTCGTAGTGGACATGAGGTCCCGTGCTGCGGCCGGTAGACCCGAGTCTTCCCACCGGCGCGCCTTTCTGAACTGTAGCGCCAACGTGCACCAGAATCGACGACAGGTGGCCGTAGCGCGTATGGATACCGTAACCATGATCTATTTCGACCATATTACCATAGCCGCCGCGGGGACCGGCATAGATCACCTTGCCGGGCGCCGTGGCATCGACCGGGGAGCCCCAAGGGCCGCCGAAATCGAGGCCCGGGTGGAAGGCCACACGGTGGGTGAACGGATCGACCCGCGGTCCAAAATCGCTGGTGAGTTCGAAACCTGAGCCGTGGACCGGCGTGGTCAGCGGCACGTGCTTAAGTGCGGCGTAAAGTTCGTTGAGGAATTTGCCATGCGCGCTAGCGTCGACGTAGGCGGCGGCGAAGCCTGGATCATCAATTCCTGCGATCCGCACATCTGCGGCCGGCAACAGCGGACCCCCCATTCCCTCCATCGTGTTTGGGTTCAGGCCGACGCGCCGCATCACACCTTCCACATTGGCGATGCGGCTGGACACCTGCGCGTCCGCGCTCTTTAGCATAGCGGTCTCGGTGCCGTTCAGCCGCTCCAGACGGGTTGTCTGTTCGGCAAGCCCGCGCAGCGCAGGATGGCGAAGCGCGGCCGTCGAGAAGCCTTGCGACTTTGCCTGGTGGTGAAAGAGGGCGGTGGCGGCTCCTGCCAGCGTTTCAATCGTGCCGTCGAGGAAACTGGCGCGCGTGGGGTGCGCCGTCCGCGGCTGCGGTGCAACCGGTTGCGGCAGGATGGTGAGCTCGGAACTGCCATCCGAAGTTCCAAACGCCCCCATGCTCGGTATCGCCGCGCCGACACTGTCGCTCGCCGTCGCCGCTGTTGCGGCACGCGGAATCTCGGCAGCCACGCCTGACGAAGGGCCGATCAGGTCACGACGGCCCAGCAGTTGCGCCACTGCCTGCTGCTTGCGCTCCAGTTGATCGGCAGTTGTTTTGAACCGGTCCTGGGCCGACACCAACGCGCCGTTCAGTTCATCATAGGACATCTGTAGGTCGGCGATGCGGCTCTCGTAATTCGCCTGCATCGCCTGGAAGCGATGGTTTTTGGCCGCGATGATGTGGCTCTTGAAAATGACATTCACCGAGGCGAACGCCACCCAACCCAAAATCAGCAGGGTCAACCCTGCCATGCTGGCCTGGAGGATTGGACTGAAGGTGAAGAACTGAACCCGCCCATCGCTGCGGATGTAAATTTGGCGTTCCGGAAACGTCGCATGGATCCACATCCATGCGCGCTCGAGGAGCGTTTCTATCATGCCTGGGATTCCCTTTCGGGCGTCTTCTGCGCCTTCCCCGAGAAGCGCATCTGAGCCGGTTCCGAGCGTAAAATCAAGCTCTTAGCTCCAGAAAGAAGTTTCAATTAGCTGTCGGCCAAGCACTCGGCCGGACAAATTAGAGGGTTTTGGCCGCTTCAAGGACGGCCTCGACATGGCCGGGAACCCTCACTTTACGCCAAATGTGCCGGATGGTGCCCTTGTCATCGACCAGGAATGTCGCCCGGTCCATGCCCATGTAGGACCGGCCGTATAGGGACTTTTTGATCCAGACGCCATACGTATTTGCCAGTGTCTTGTCGGGGTCGGATCCAAGCCGGATTTTCAGCCCGTATTTGGCCCGGAATTTCTCGTGAGACTGCACGCTGTCCTTGGAAACGCCGACGACAGTAAGCCCAAGCTTCTGGAACTTCGCGGCATTTTCGGTAAAGCCGATCGCCTCCTTGGTGCAGCCCGATGTGTCGTCCTTGGGATAGAAGTAGAGCACATAGGGTTTGCCGGTAAGATCGGCCGACGACAGCTCGCCGCTATCCGTGTCAAGCCGGAACGCCGGCGCGCGGTCGCCCACTTTCAGGTCCTTCGCCATCCTGACCTCCAGCCTTCATCCGGCGTTTACCAGAAACCGCCGATAGGCCATAAGCGCAAGCGTCGCGCCGGCACAAGGGACGGAGCGGAGGTCCGGGGGCGGCCAGAGCGAAGATGTGCGTGCCGCCACGGCACGGAACAGGTGCCGACCCGTTGAATGCAAGTCACCCACACGTGCGATTCCTGCATCCTCGCAGCCTGTGGCGTCGGGTGCGACGGTTCCGGCTGCGCTGGCATCATGTCCATCATGTGAGCCTCGCCACCATCGGCCTGATTGCGCTCGGCGTGTTCTTCGTCCTTGGGGTCATCCTGCGGCTGGCGATGGGTCCGGTTTCGCTCGGGCCGTTTTCCAGCCAGCTGCGGGAAGCCGTGGCGCAGGCGCTACCGGGGCTGGAAATTCGCTATGACGATGCGGCCCTCGAATGGACACGCACTGAGGGTCGCGTAAATCTCATCATCGTGGGCGCGCGGGTGTACGATCAGAACCGCCAGCTGATCGTGCAGGCGCCCAAGGCGGAAATTGGACTTGCCGCCACGCCCCTGCTTCAAGGCGACGTGCAGATTCGTCGCATCACGCTCGTCGGCGTGCAGCTGACGCTGGTGCGCACAAAGGACGGAAAGCTGCACCTAGGGATGGAGCGCAACCGCACCAGCGGCGACGCGCTCGACCGTATCAGGGAGGCGATCGAGAAATCCGGTAACGGACCTTCCACGCTGGAGCGCTTCGCCGTCAGCCAGGCGCGCCTTGCGTTCTACGATGAGGGCAGCGGGCTTTTTCTGGTGGCACCGAACGCCGGGGTGGACGTAGCCAACGCGCCGGGGCAAGGCGGGACGCAGCTTACTGCCACGGTCAACGCCGACGTGGAGGTGACGGGACGGCCCGCGCATGTGCTTGCAGTGATCCGCCTGCCCAATGCCGGCAGAGATCTCAACGGAACCTTTGGCATCACCGGTTTGCAGCTGGTTGCGCTCTCGCAGAACGCGAAGCAGTTCGCTTTTCTGCAACCGTTCGATCTGCGCACCGATATTTCCGGCGCGTTCGTCGTGGAACAGGGTAACCGACTAAAATCGGCCGATCTCGGTATCCATGCGAGGGGTGTCATCGGCGGTTTGGGTTCGCCGCTGGTGGTGAAGGATTCCGAAGTGGTCGCGCGCTACGACGGCCGCACCGGGCGGCTGCTGATCGACGATGCGACCCTGCAGGGACAGACCGCGACTGCACACGCGCATGGCCTGGGATCTTTGGTGTTTGCCGGCGACGGTTCGCTGACGCGCGCCGATCTCGACCTGAATGCGGACAAGATCGTGCTCAACATGCCGGACGCGTTCCAGCAGACCGTGTCTTTGGGCGGCCTCAGCATGCGCGGCAGCTACGCCACGGCTGACAGCACGCTCACCCTCAGTCAGGTGGTCCTGAGCGGCTCGCCGCTTACAGGTCAACTTCAGGGACGTGTGATTCTCGCCAACAATGGGTCGCCCGAAATCGATCTTACCGGCAAGCTAGATGCGATCACCGTGCGCGATCTGGTGCGCTACTGGCCAGTGAAGGTTGGCGAAGGTGCCCGCGCCTGGATTGCAGACAACATACCGGCCGGACGTGCCGGTCCGATCACATTCACCACCGATATCAAGGTCGGCGAGCTCGATAACCCGAGTCTGCCCGAACGGGCTCTCAGCATGACGATACCGATTGCCGATGCGAGCATCACCTATGTACGCGGGATGACGTTGCTGACGCACACGAGCGGGAGTGCGGTGCTTACCGGCGACACGTTCAAGGCCGACATCAAATCCGCGCGGGTGGGCCCACTGACGGTCACGAAGGCGCATGTTGTGATCCCGGAACTGCACAAGCATGGAACGGTCGGTGACATCACCGCGACCATTCAGGGATCGATGCGCGACCTCCTCACCATTCTCGATGAGAAGCCACTGCAATACCCGACGCGGTTCCACATCAAGCCCGCCGAGACCGCCGGCGCCGCAACCGTTGACGGTGAAGTGCGCATTCCCATGGTGAAGGACGTCGGCATTGATCAGATTCCGATCAAGGTGCATGCGGTGACGATGGGGCTTGCACTGTCGCTCGGCCAGGATACGAGGCTTTCGAACGGCAATGTGGTCTTCGATGTCGACAATACGCATCTGCACGCGGTCGGCCCTGTAAACTACGGACCGGCACCGCTGAACGCCGACTGGACAGAAGTCTTCAAGAGTGACGGTGACATCACCACACACCTGATCGTGCGCGGCACATTGGATGAGCAGGCGCGTGCGGCGCTGAAGCTGCGACTAGGCGATTTTATCTCCGGCCCGATCGGCGTGAGCGCAAAGCTGGAGGGCCATCGTGGCACCATTCGCACGGCCCAGGCCACGGTGGATCTGACGCCCGCGACCGTGGGAGTCGACGAGATCAGCTATCACAAACCTCCTGGCACCGCGGCCACGGCGCAGGTTTCTGCGCGACTTGACCAGAACGGCGGTATCACGGCTGCCGATCTGAGCCTGTCGGGCGCAGGCCTCGCGGGGCAAGGCACGCTGAATTTCAGCCCCGAGGGAAATCTCATCCACGCGGAATTTCCGAACTTGCGCGCCGGGCCCGCGAACGACTTCGCACTTAGTCTCACGCAGGGCGCGGCCAACGGAACGGACATCTTCATCCGCGGCCGCTCGGTGGATGGTACCGCGGTTGGGAAACAGGAAACCGGGCCGGGCAAAACCTCGCAGGAGAGCAGCACGCACTATCATGTGGTGGCGAAGCTCGAGCGCATGGTGCTGAAGGAGGGAACGGTGCTCGCGCCCTTCAATCTGGAAGCCAACGCGATCGGCAGCCGTTTCCAGAACATGTCCTTGACAACCGGTATGTCGCGCGGGGATTCGGTGACGGCCAGCATCGCACCGGTCGTCGGCGGCCGCCGACTTTCGGTCGGTGCCACCGATGCAGGCGCGCTGCTGAAGGGAATGTTCGGGCTTTCCGATATCTCAGGCGGCAAACTGACCGTAGCTGCCACCATGCCGCCGGTGAACGCCGCCAAGGGTGGAGTCGACTATGCGGGCACGCTCACCATCCGCGACTTCAAGATCGAGAACCAGCCATTCTTCGCACGGCTGTTCTCGGCCGGGTCGTTTGGCGGCTTGATCGATCTGATGCGCGGCTCCGGCATTGTGATCGACAAGCTGGAGATGCCGTTCAGTGCCAAGAACGACGTGATCAACATCCGCGAGGCGCACGCCAATGGGCCATCGGTCGGCCTCTCCGCAGAAGGATATATCGATCGCGGCAGCAACCGGATCGATCTGAAGGGCGCGGTGGCGCCGATCTACGGATTGAACAGCGTGCTCGGCAATCTCCCGTTGCTTGGGAAGCTGTTGGTGTCGAAGGAGGGCGAAGGCATTGTCGGCATGACATACGAAGCCTCCGGCGGCCTCGATGAACCAAAGATTTTCGTGAATCCGCTGTCGATTCTGACGCCGGGAATCTTCCGCCGGATTTTCGAGGGCGCCACGCCGACAGCGCCGTCTCAGGCACAGAACGCGGCGCCGAAACAGGCGCCGCACTAGGCAGGCTTCACCAATACGTGGTGCTTCTTGCCGCTCGAAAGTTTGATCGCGCCGTCTTTGGCGAGATCGGGCGTGATCGACAGCGTCGGATCGCGCACGGCTTCATCGTTCAGGCGCAGTCCATTGTTGGCGATCAGCTTGCGTGCGGCAGAGTTCGATGCAGCCAAACCGGCGCGCACGGCGAGCGTAAGAACGCCGATGGGAAACTCGCCGCGCGGAATTTCCACCGTCGGCAGGCCTTCGGCGGCGGCGCCTTCTTCGAACGTGCGGCGGGCGGTTTCGGCCGCTTCCACCGACGCCGCGCGGCCGTGACACAGAGCGGTTGCCTCGGTTGCAAGGATTTTCTTCGCGTCGTTCAACTCGGCGCCCTGCAATTGTTCCAGCTGCGCGATTTCTGCTTCCGGCATATCCGTGAACAGACGCAGGAAGCGGCCGACATCGCCGTCCTCCGTGTTGCGCCAGAACTGCCAGTAATCGTATGGCGAGCGCATCTCCGGGTTCAGCCACACCGCGCCCGACATGGTCTTGCCCATCTTGGCGCCGGACGACGTGGTGATCAGCGGCGTCGTCAATCCGAACAGCTGCGCGTTCTCCACCCGGCGTCCCAGATCGATGCCGCTGACGATGTTTCCCCACTGATCGGAGCCCGCCGATTGCAGCCGGCAGCCGTAGCGGCGGTACAGCTCCACGAAATCGTAGGCCTGCATGATCATGTAATTGAATTCGAGGAAGCTGAAGGGAAGATCGTTGTCGATCTTCATCTTCACCGTTTCCATCGTGAGCATGCGGTTGATGGAGAAGTGCCGACCGATCTCGCGCAGG
>DASXGS010000391.1:0-4444 GCA_036488975.1 Rhizomicrobium sp.
GTTGTGCAGCTGGAAGAGCTGCAGCTCTACGACATCGGCGGAATGCTCAAGCGCGAGCCTGCTACGCCGTTGCGCATTCTGGAAAGGGAACGGCCGGTCCTTGTCCAGACGCTCCGCAGCGATGGACCGCGCCTTTACACACCCATCGGCCATGATCGTCTGACCGATGACCCGGCGATCCGGCGCTGGATCAAAACATCTGCGCCGATCGTAAGCCGTCAGTGGCGCGCGCTGGTTTTCTCTGATTTCAACACTTGGATTGCGGTTCGGGCGCAGGATTTCGCCTGGGTGTTTCTCTCGCAGCATCCGAAGGACTGTCTCACTTTCGCCGTCGGAGTGATCACCATCCCGACAGACCTTAAAGCGGCGAAGCTGCGCTATCGCTACGACGCGCGCGACGAGTGGCTGAACGACAGCTATGCGAGCCCGCTCCTGGGCACCGCCGCTTTCTCCCATCCGGTGTTCGCTCTTGTCGGAGCGATCGCCCTCATAGTCCTGCTGTTGCGCCGCAGACCCGCGGATCTTGCGATAGCGGGGCTGCTGCTCGCCTCTTTTCTTTTTGCGCTGAGCTTCTTCGTGGTCTCCGTCGCTTGCCAGTACCGGTATCTATACGCCCTCGATCTTTCAGCGCTTGCGGCCGGGTTCTACCTGCTCGCCGATCTCCGCATTCGAGACATGCTGGTGCGGCTCCGGCCCCGCCGCTATGCTCTTTGCCTCTGAGGAACGAGACGCATGGCGGTAGCGGTGGCTGAAAAGGGTGAGGCGGACAATGTTCGCGCCACGCTGAATTACATCGTGAATACCGGCGTCAAACCGGTGGCCGAAACGTATGGCCGTGACGGCCTTGAGCGGCGCAACACTTCCACCTTTGCGCCGCAATCGGTGCTGATCCATGAGGGGCGGCCGCTCCGTGACACATTCACGCTCGATGGCAGCGGCTTCGAGTTGATCGACCATCAAACGGCTATGAAGACCTTCTACGATCCGGAGGAACTGCGCGCCGTCTATTATCCGGAAGTGGAGCGCCTAATCGCCGCGCGTTCGGGCGCCGCGCGCGTGCATATCTTCGATCACACGATCCGCACCAGCGATGAATCAGCACGGCTTGTGCAAAAGCTGCGCGAGCCTGTTCTTGCCGTGCACAATGACTACACCGAGTGGTCCGGCCCGCAGCGCGTCCGTGACCTTTTTCCAGGTGAAGCCGAGACCATTCTGACGAAGCGTTTTGCGATCATCCAGGTCTGGCGCGCGATCAATAAGCCGGTCGCCCGCGATCCGCTCGCCATTGCCGACGCGCGGTCGCTCGCGCCCACCGATTTCGTCCCGGCGGAACGTCGCTTTCCGGACCGCGTCGGTGAAATCTACCAGTTCGCCTACAATCCGGTGCATCGGTGGTACTACTTTCCGCGCATGCATCGCGAGGAGGCGCTCGTTTTCAAGGTTTATGATTCAGCGAAAGATGGCCGCGCACGTTGGTCCGCTCATAGCGCCTTCACCGACCCGACATCGCGACCAGATGCGCCGCCGCGCGAGAGTATCGAAATCCGGGCCTTCGCCTTTTTCGCCTCCTAGCTCAGCGATAGATCGCAAAATTCGGATCGGCCGCAAGCGTATAGCTGCTCAGAAATTTCCAGGCGCTTTCGTTGATGGAAGGTGCGGTTTCTGGCGTGTACCAGTGGTGTTGCCCCGGCACGATCTCCACTTCGGCAGGGAATCCGTCTTCCTTCAGCGCGTCTTCCGTACGGCGAACGACGGTGCTTGAGAAGAACTCGTCGCGATCTCCCACAATGATCTTCAGCGGGATTTTTCGTGCGGCCAGAGGAGCAATCCGGAATTCGGCGGCCTGCCGCCACGCCCCGGCATGCACCGCCACCGCAGCAAAATACTGCGATTCGAGCATGGCCATATCGAGTGCAAAAACCGCACCGCCGGATTGTCCGAACAGATAGACCCGCCGGTCATCAATGCTGTACTTGGCCTCGACCGACTGCGCCACGGCATGCAGAAAGTCAGGCCCGTCATGCATGATGCGCCAGCCATCAGTTTGCCAGGCGTTGGGCGCGGCCAGAAGGATGCCCTCACGATCGGCCATGTCTTTCCACAATTCGACCATGTGTGGGCCGCTGTCGTATGAGCCGTGCAGCAGGAGCAACAGCGGTGCAGGCGACTTCATGCGATCGGGCACGTATACAAGGAAGACTCGGGAGGCCCCCCCATAAGCGATGGTTTGCTGGGTCATCTCGGCTGCGTGAACGCGCGGCAGGCCGACCAGCATCGCAAACACCCATGCAGCACTGCGTCCGCGCATAACAGCTCCCGATTGGGCCGCGCCATGATGCCCGCCAGGTCGCGCCGATGCAGTTCACGAATGGGGGAGCACCGCGCTTTCGCCGAGACCAATGGGGCACTATGCTGTGGCCGGCTTGCCAGATGGAGGAGAGAAGGTGGCAAATCGCGAGCAGCACAGGAGCAAGGAGAAGAAAAAGCCCAAGCAGGACAAGGGGAAGAAGGACAAGTTGTCGCCGCCGCCCTTCGTTCAGCCGGAGCTCGTCCGCAAGCCGCATAAGGGCAAGGAGCAGACCTAAGGGTACGTCTCTAGCGCCCGTACGGAAAACAGCGTGCGCGTGGCAGTTCGAGACCGAAGTGCCTTCCTAGTGCCGCGATGGCATCTGCTTCGGCCGGATATGGATCACCATTGTCGCGGCCGACGATGATGATCCGGAATCCGGCATTGTCCTCACCGCGTGGGGGCAGCATGGCGGTGGCGAGGGCGCTCCCTTCGGAATTCCGAAGCGTCAGGAAAATCGGCATCTCAAGTTTCAGATGCGCAGCGAGTCCGATGTCGCGCTCGATGAAGCTGGCCGATGTGGGGCGATAGGTTTGCCCGGCGCGCTCTTTCTCACGGCGGAAGTATTTTTCGACCGCGTGATTCATCTCCTGCGACTCGAACTGCGCCTCCGCTTCGGTTTCGATCCTGAACCAGGTCTTGCCGCCCGGGGCGTCGCACACATACTCCATGACCCAATGATAGTCCCTGATGGGCGGTGCGGCCACGCGGCCGTTTGCCGGGTCGAATGTCGGGAAATGGCAGAGCAAATGAAGGTGGACAGCCGCCATTTGGTGGCCTATATCGCGCCCTCCCTGTGACGCGGGGTGGAGCAGCCCGGTAGCTCGTCAGGCTCATAACCTGAAGGTCCTAGGTTCAAATCCTAGCCCCGCAACCAATTCATCCGCGCGGATATCGCGCGGATGAATTGCCCCCGCAGGCGGGGCCCATCTTGTAACCTTTCATCGGAAATCGCGGCTCTTCGGAATGGCCTCGGCGTTTCGTCGGCGGCGATGTGGCGCGTCGCGCCAGGAGCCTTGGCCATCGTGCTTCACCTGGTCGGCGCGAGCGAGGGCTTCGCAGCGGTTGCCGTGTGTCGCGGAAAGCAGCCGAAGATCGTCGGACAGATCGATCAGCCTGTCGGCCACGATATGCGTGACGAGGCCTTCGCGCTGCAGCTTTCCGGTGACCATCAGCAGGCGTGAGGCCAGCAGCTCACGGCGATACGTCTCGAATACCCTGGGCCAGACGATGATGTTGGCGATGGCTGCTTCGTCTTCCAATGTCACGAAGATGACACCGCTGGCGGTGCCCGGCCGCTGACGGATCAACACGAGTCCTGCCACGGCAATGCGGGCGCCGTCCTTCATTTCCAGAATTTGCACATTGGGCGTTATTCCGCGCGTAGCCATGCGCGGCCGCAACAGCGACAGCGGATGGGCTTTCAACGACATCGAGAGCGACATGTAATCCTGCACGATGTGCTCGCCCAAGCGCAGCGCCGGCAGGCGCACCTCTTCTTCGCGGCGCAGAGCTTCGGCATCTGCATCTTTGAAAATCGGCGCGGCGGGAACCGCAATGCGCGAATCCTCCGCACCGCCATCGAGTCCTTTCACGCACCACAGGGCTTCGCGGCGATCGAGCCCAAGCGAACGGAAGGCGTCGGCTTCTGCGAGCCGCGAC
Organism: Rhizomicrobium sp.; assembly: GCA_036488975.1. GTDB lineage: Bacteria > Pseudomonadota > Alphaproteobacteria > Micropepsales > Micropepsaceae > Rhizomicrobium. The sequence continues at coordinate 4,010 of DASXGS010000391.1, forward strand.
AGCGCTTCGCTGGGCAGACTGGCAGCCAACGCAAGGTGCCGTATGCCGTCGAAGCCATGCCCGCGCGCCTCAACAAGCGCTTTGGCATGCTCTTCCCGGAAACCTTTGATCTGGCGGAGGCCGAGGCGAACGGCACAGCGGTTAGCCCCCCACCCGTGCGCTTCGTTCGCGACCTCCCCACAAGAAGGAGGTGGCTCCAGCGTATAATCCCAGCCACTGGCGTTGACATCGGGTCCACGGATTTCCACGCCATGCATGGCAGCGTCGCGCACCAGTTGCGCCGGCGCATAGAAGCCCATCGGCTGCGCATTCAGCATCGCGGCGCAGAACACATCCGGATAATGCCGCTTGATCCAGGCCGAGACGTATACCAGTTGCGCGAAGCTCGCCGCATGGCTCATGGGAAAGCCGTAATCGGCGAAACCTTCAATCTGA
>DASXGS010000433.1:0-3084 GCA_036488975.1 Rhizomicrobium sp.
GGAATCCCCGAGTTCCACGGGCATATAGACCACAATATCATCAGAAAAGTGGGTTGCCCGGACAAGCCGGGCAATGACGAGGTAGGAAGCAATCGTTAGGATCGCGTCATGGTCACGCTGAACCGCATTTACACGAAGACCGGCGACAAGGGGCAGACGGCGCTGGGCGACGGCACGCGGCTTCCGAAGCACGCACTCCGCATTGCGGCTTACGGCACGGTGGACGAAGCCAATGCCGCTGTCGGACTGGTGCGCCTGCATACCAGCGGTGACGACGACGCGATGCTCGCGCGCATTCAGAACGACCTGTTCGATCTTGGCGCCGATCTGTGCGTGCCGGAAGGGGGCCGCCGCAGTGAAGGCGCGCTGCGCATCGTGGAGACGCAGGTCAAACGGCTGGAACACGAGATCGATGCAATGAACGCAGAGCTCGCGCCACTGAACTCTTTCGTTCTGCCAGGCGGCACGCCGGCCGCCGCATATCTGCACCTTTCCCGCACTATCGTACGGCGCGCCGAACGGCTGGTGGTGGAATTGTCGGAACAGGAAAAGGTCGGCGCCGCGGCCATCAAATACATCAACCGGCTGTCTGACCATCTGTTCGTGATGGCGCGCTATGTGAACGACCGCGGCGCAAAAGATGTGCTGTGGAAACCAGGCGCCACCGCTGATCACATTTCCATCGGGCTGCGCCGGCCAAAGAGAAAGGCCAGAATCACGCCCAGCACACCGAACACCGCCCAGCCCGGCGTCGCGAGGAACGATTCGACCCCGTGCGTAACAAAGGCGGGCGCGCGGTGATCCAGCCACACCTTCACTCCGTCCAGCGTCGGCTTGCTGATCGCGCCCCACACATGATCGAGCGAACGGATCACCACCTCGCCGCCCTTCTCCAGGGTAGAAATCAGATCGGCGCCGAGCAGCATGAGCCCGATCACGATCAGGACCAGGCTGATGAACCGCAAAGCAACGTACATTTGTGAGCCCCTGAAGGCCCGCTGAATACCCGAACCGACGGCCCAACTCCACTCCCCTTGAGAGAGGGAAAACTAGTACGGCGTGCCGTCGCGATGCACGAAGCCGCCGCTGCGGTTTTCGATCCTCATGTCGATGTCCGGGTAGTCGCAGGCATCCTCCGCCGAGCGCGTACCGACCTCGAGGCACACCGCAACCGCATTCGATTTGTTCACCAGCTGGTGGCCGTTCGGCACATTCTTGGGAAACGCCGCGCAATCGCCGGCGCGCAAAACATGTTCACCGTCGTTGTCTATCAGCGTCACCTCACCGGAAAGCACATAAACGAACTCATCCTCATCCGAATGCCAATGCCGTTGGCTCGACCACACCCCGGGCGCCAGCGTGAGCAGATTGACACCGAACTGCGTCAGCCCGCCGGCATCGCCCAGCCGATGGCGCACCCGTTCAGCGCACGGCTTGTCGAACGGCGGCGGATACCCGGAACCCTTGCGCTCGGCCGCGGCTTTCACATCGATTTTCGGCATCGCACTCTCCTCATTACGTCAAAAGCATGTTGGTACGGCGGTGCGGTATCACCAGCCCCAGCCCCGCAAGGCTGCCTGCCGCGCGCCGCATGGCGGGTTGAACCCGCTGCCCTTGACCGCGTTGGCTGGGGTGTAAGACAACGTTGAGATTGTCGCGATAGAGCTTACATCCGAGACCCAATGTCCCACATGCCGGATCCGCAGGTTTTCGAAGCCACCCGCCGCGCCAATCTTGGCGTGGCGCTGCACGATGCCGCTTCTTTCGAGGGCATGCGCCGGGCCGGCCGGCTGGCGGCGGAAGTGCTGGACCTGATGGTTCCCGAGGTGCAGCCGGGCGTCACCACTGCGCATCTCGACAAGCTGGCGTTCGAATACGTGCTCGATAACGGCGCGGTGCCAGCCTGCCTCGGCTACCGCGGCTATCGCCACACACTGTGCACGTCTCTCAACCATGTCGTCTGTCACGGCATCCCGAGCGACAAGCCGCTGCGCGAAGGCGACATCCTGAACATCGATGTTACGGTCATCGTTGACGGCTGGCATGGCGATACCAGCCGCATGTATCTCGTGGGCGACGTGAAGCTGAAGGCGCGCCGGCTGGTGGATGTCACGTATGAGTCGATGATCCGCGGCATTGCGGCGGTGAAACCCGGCGCGACCACCGGCGACATCGGCCACGCCATTCAATCCTATGCCGAGGGCGAGGAACGCTGCTCGGTGGTCCGCGATTTCTGCGGCCATGGCGTAGGGCGCGTGTTCCATTCACTGCCCAATATCGTGCATTACGGCCGGCCCGGTTACGGGCTCGCGCTGAAGCCCGGCATGTTCTTCACAGTCGAGCCGATGATCAATCTCGGCGGCTATGGCGTGAAGATTCTCAACGACGGCTGGACGGCGGTAACGCGCGACCGTTCCCTGTCGGCGCAGTTCGAACACACCGTGGGGGTGACGGAAACCGGTGTCGAAATCTTCACGGGCTCACCCAAAGGCTACGACCGCCCGCCCTACGTCTGATTCGGTTTCGGACGTTTCGCTGGCGTTTGAGGCCGCGCCCATCGCGGACGCGCCGCACTACATCGGCCATCGCGAACGCCTGCGCGAGCGCTTTCTCGCCGCTGGGCCGGATGCATTGCCGGATTACGAGTTGCTCGAGCTGGTGCTGTTCGCCGCGCTCCCACGCCGCGATGTGAAGCCGCTGGCGAAAGCGCTGCTGGCAAAATTCGGCAGCTTTGCGGAAGCCATTGCCGCGCCGCGTGAACGGCTGCTGGAGGTGGATGGCGTCGGCGATGGCGTGATCGCGCAGCTGAAGATTGTGGAGGTGGCGGCGCTGCGGCTGTCCAAGACGAAAATGCTGGGCCGCCCGGCGCTCTCATCCTGGCAAGCGCTGCTCGATTACTGCGCCGCTGCCATGGCGCGCAACCCACACGAGCAATTCCGCGTGCTGTTCCTCGACCGCAAGAATGCCCTGATCGCCGACGAGGTGCAGGGGCGGGGCACAGTGGATCACACGCCGGTCTATCCGCGCGAGATCGTCAAGCGCGCGCTGGAGCTCTCAGCCTCCGCAATTATTCTGGTTCACAAC
>DASXGS010000026.1:0-6375 GCA_036488975.1 Rhizomicrobium sp.
TGAGGGCTTCGCCAGCGGATCGCTGGTCTGCGGAATATGCGCCAGCACCATCTCCAGCCCGATACGGGGAATCAATTCGAATGCCGAGAGCAATCCGCCGCTCGCCGCCTGCAGTCGGTTAAGCAGCGCCACGGGCGCGCCCACATCCGAAAGCGCGACGAAAGCTGTGATCCGCTCCGCGGGTTTCGAAAACAGCTTCACGGCCGCAGCGGTGACAATTCCGAGGGTGCCTTCGGCGCCGATAAACAAATGCTTGAGATCGTAGCCGGTGTTGTCCTTGCGCAAGGTGCGGAGCAGATCGAGCACACTTCCATCCGCCAGCACCACTTCGAGACCGAGCACCAGTTCGCGCGCGTTGCCGTAGCGCAGCACGTTCACCCCGCCGGCGTTGGTGGAAATGTTGCCGCCGATCGTGCAACTGCCTTCCGACGCGAGGCTGAGCGGGAAATAGCGATCTGCTGCCTCGGCGGCGCGGTGCAGGTCCGAAAGGATCACTCCGGCTTCGGTGATGATAGAAAACCCCTCCGCATCCAGCTTCCGGATGCGGTTCAGGCGCGCGAGGCTGAGCAGCACTTCGCCGGCAAACGGAATTTGTCCCCCGACAAGGCCGGTGTTGCCGCCCTGGGGCACGACAGGCGTGCGGGTTTCGTTGCAGATGGCAAGAATGCGGCTCACCTCGGCCGTACTTTGGGGCTTCAGCAGCAGCGGCGAGCGCCCCTGATACTTGCTGCGCCACTCCACAAGATGCGGCGCGATCTCCTGCGGGTCTTCCGTGAAGCCCTTCGGTCCGACTGCGTTCCTTAGGCGCGCGAGAACGGCAGCGTCGATACTCATGCTGCGTCCCGCGGGGCCGCGGCGCGGCGCAGCCGATCGTTGATCGCTTCGCCCAGTCCTTGCTCGGGAATCGGCATTACGGCGATGCGCTGCGCGCCGCTCGCATCGAGCTCGCGCAGCATGGCAAACAGATTGGCGGCCGCCTCCTTCAGATCCCCGCGTTCACTCAGATTGCGTATCGGCACAGCACCAGCAGGAACGTCGTGTCCAAAGGCGAGCAGAGCTTCATCCGCCTCAACGTTCGACGCGTCGAGTCGCAAGGGGGTGCGCGGCGCGTAGTGGCTGGCAAGCTGACCCGGCGAAGAGATTTGTACTCCGGAACGCTTCCGCAGACCGCCCGCCACACGTTCGATGTCTTCGGTCGCGATGGCGCCCGGGCGTAACAGCACAGATGCCTGGCCGTCGAATCCGATCACCGTGGATTCGACACCGCGCGTCGTTGCGCCGCCATCGAGAATGAGATCGACGCGATGTTGCAGATCAGCGGACACGTGTGCGGCGATTGTCGGGCTCACATGGCCCGAGCGGTTCGCGCTCGGAGCGGCGATCGGCAATTCGGCAGCCTGGAGGAGAGCCTGCGCAGTCGGATGGGCGGGCACGCGAACGGCAACCGTGTCCAACCCGGCGCTGACCAAGAGCGAAAGGGGACAATCGGGTTTGCGGGGCAGCACCAAGGTCAACGGCCCCGGCCAGAAGGCTTCTGCCAGTTCTCGGGCCGTCGCATGGAATTCGACAAGCCGTTCCGCTGCCGCCTTGTCTCGCACATGCACGATGAGCGGATTGAACCGCGGCCGGCCCTTCGCCTCGAAGATGCCCGCAATGGCCCGGTCGTTGGTCGCATCGGCGCCGAGCCCGTATACAGTCTCGGTCGGAAATGCCACGAGACCGCCCTCCCGCAAAACCTTTGCCGCGTGCGCAATCTGCGCGACATCGGCGGGAACGACATTCGCTAGACGGCTCTCCATCGGGGGCAATCTACCCCAGTCCGCAAGTCTGTCATCCCGTGCGGGCCGAATGGGCTGGTGCTCTCGGAGGTTCAACGGCTTCGTGATTGGCGCTCAAGCCGGAAGCGATTTTAGCTTCCGGTGCTGCTTCGGGGGTTTCACAATGCGTCGTGCGATTGCGCTGGCGGTCTTGCCGGCAGTGTTGTGGTGTCATCGTGCCGCCTCGGCTGAGGCATTGCAGAGCGACGATCAGGTGCGCGCCACCTTGACCAATCTGGAAAACAAATCCTGGGAAGCGTGGAAGGCGCGCGACGGCAGCTATTTTCAGAGCTTCACCTCGCCGGATCACGTGGATGTCGGTCTTGCCGGCACCATGGGGCAGGCCGCGGTGGTGGCCGGCGTCAGCAGCCATGCCTGTGTGGTTGCCAGCTATAGCCTTGAACCGATGAAATTCGTTCGGGTGGCGCCCGACGCCGCCATGCTGATCTACCGCGCGAACCAGAACACGACCTGCAACGGCAAGCCGATCCCCACGCCCAGCTGGATCACCTCGCTTTATGCCTGGCGCGACGGCCGCTGGCAGAACGTGTTGTTCGAGGATGTGCCGGCGAAGACATAACCGTCAGCGCCCTTTGGTGGCGGTGAGGTCGATATTCACGGTGACATTGGTGGCCACCGGATCGGGCTTGGCCCATTCGCCGGTGCCCACCTTGAAATCGGTGCGGACCACCTGCGCATGCCCCACCACATGCGCCGTGTTGCCGGACAGCGTGAAGGTGAAGGGCAGGGTGATCGCCCGCGAAATCCCCTTGATCGAAAGCGTGCCGGTCGCGATGTACTGATTGCCGCTCTTATGCGTGAAGGCGGTGGTGAGAAACGTTGCGGTGGAAAATTGCGACACCTGGAAACCTTCTGCGCCCTTGACGCCATCGTCCGTCTGCGGATCGTCAGAGGCTTCGCTGGCAAGATCGATGTTCACCTGCGCGCGCGCGTGCGCCGGATCGGCCGGATCGAAATCGATGTCCGCTTTCCATGACCGGAATACGGCGGTGAACGGCTCGCCGTTCCATTGCACGGTGAAACCCACTTTGCTTTTGGAATAGTCCACCGCCCAGTGCTGCGCTGCCGATGCGGGTGCAGCAGTCGACAGCAGCACGCCGAGAGAGAGCGCGATCTTCTTCATCGCGGGCTCTCCAGAGCAGACCGTCGCCGCGGCAGCATGCGCCATAGCAGATCGTCGTGTCGGATATATTGGTGATACAGCGCTGCCGCCACGTGGATCGGAATCAAAACGATCGCGCTCCAGGCGAGTGTGTTGTGGACGGATTGCAGGGGCTCGTGCCATGCGAGCTTCTGTGCGTGGGTAAGACCTGCCATGAACCAGAGGTTCGGCCAGCTGAAGAGGTGGAAGTAGCGCGTGGGCAGGCCAAGCGGCGAAGCGGACACCATGACCCAGCCGGTGAGCGGTATGGCGATGATCAGAAAATAGAAGAGGTAGTGGGTCGCGCGCGCTGCCAGCCGCAGCCCCCAATACATTCCGGTCGGCAGCGGCGGCACGGGATGACCGAGCCGCCACAGCAGCCGGAGGATGCTCAGAGTCAGTACCGTGAGGCCGATGGATTTGTGCCACTGCGTCAACTCGAATTTCCATGGGTCACTGCGCGGCAGATCGGCGAAGTAAAGCCCCAGCGCGATATTGGCGATCAGCAACGCCGCGATAACCCAGTGAAAAATCATTGCCACCGTGCCGTAGCGCAGCTGCACATCGTCCCTGATCATGCGGCAAGTTCTCCGGACCGAAAATCGCGCCGCTTATAGCCGAGCCGGGCCAACAGCGCACGACTTGACGCGGTTCGCCGCGTCTCCCCATAGTCGACGCGACCCGATATTGGAAAATTCCCTGAGTATCGCAGACGCCCCGGCACGGCCGGGCAGCACACTCGACTATCCGTTCGAAGCCCGCCCCGAACTTGGCGAAACCATCGAGGTTGCGCCTGGCGTTCACTGGGTGCGCATGCGCCTGCCGATGCAGCTGAACCACATCAACCTGTGGCTGCTGGAAGACCACGGCGGCTGGACGATTGTCGACACCGGCATCAACGACCAGTCGACCGCCGATGCGTGGCGCACGCTGTTCGCGGGCTTCATGGCGGGGCGCAAGGTGAAGCGGGTGATCGTCACGCACCTGCATCCCGACCATGTGGGACTGGCCGGATGGCTGGTGCGCCGCTTCGACGTCGAGCTGTGGATGACGCGCACCGATTACCTGATGTGCCGCAATCTGGTGGCGGACACCGGCCAGGAGGCACCGGCGGAAGGCGTGCGCTTCTATCGCGCGGCCGGTTTCCCCGATTCCGCGATCGAGGATTACAAGACGCGCTTCGGCGGCTTCGGCAAGGGCGTTTACAAGCTGCCCAATGCGTACCGCCGCATCCAGAACGGCGAGCGCATCGAAATCGGCGAGCGTGTGTGGCAGGTGGTGGTCGGCCGCGGCCATGCGCCGGAACATGCCTGCCTGTGGTGCGCCGAGGACAATCTCCTGATTTCGGGCGACCAGATCCTGCCGCGCATCTCGTCCAATGTCAGCGTGTTTCCCACCGAGCCCGACGGCAATCCGCTGCAGGACTGGCTGGATTCCTGCGCGCAGTTGAAGGCGCTGCTGCCGGCGGATGGGCTGGTGCTACCGTCTCACAACGAGCCGTTCCGCGGCGCGCCCACGCGCCTGCAGGAACTGATCGACATGCACGAGCGCAACATGGACAAGCTGCTCGAACTCTGCGTCGAACCGAAACGGGCCGTGGATGTGTTTCCGGCGCTGTTCCGCAGCCGCATCACCAGCGGCAATTATGGCATGGCGACCGGCGAGAGCATCGCCCATCTCAATTGCCTGATGGCGCGCGGCCTTGTCCGGCGCACGGCGGATGCCGAAGGCGTGGATTGGTATCAAACCGTTTAGGGCGGCTGCGCTACAGCAGCGCCTTGGAGCTGTGCGACACCAGGGAGGCCAACAGGCGGCCCATCGAAGCTGCCGCATGCCATGTGGCCGCCTGCAACTGTGCCGGCGCGCCATGCTCGGCCGGCGGCGTGATCAGGTGCGCGAGGCCATGTGCGCACATGCCGGTGCCAGCAACGGCCATGGTCACGGCAAAGACAATCATTCCAAGCTTCGCAAAGTAGTAACGGGGATCCATTTGCGTCCCTCCGCGAACCGCTGAATGTTAGCCTGTGATGCAATTAGGGCCAATACAGCGCAAGCGTGAACCTTTGATGGCGGATCAAGGCTCCGTGATCGGGGGCGCGGTGAGCTGGGTTTCGGTAGGGCTGGCCCTGGTGGCGACGCTCCGGAGTGGCTCCGCGTGGGCGGCTACCGCGGCGCTGCCGGCGTGCCTGCCGCCGCCAGCCGGCGACGTGCAGGTAACTCAGGTGCAGGACCGGGGTGTGCTGCTCCTGAAGGACCGCCGCACCGTCAAGCTGGAGTCGCTGCTCTGGCCGTCCGATTCGGACGGCGCTGCGGCTTCTCTTGCCCAACAGGCTCGAAACCGCCTTGCGGCTTTGGTTGCCAACAGAAGCGTCGAGCTGCGGATTGCCGCGCCAAAGACAGACCGCTACGGGCGGCTGCGCGCGCAGGTGGTGTTCGGCGGGACTGCCGATCCCTGGCTTCAGCGCGAGATCCTGCGCGAAGGCCTGGCGCGAGTCGCCATTGCGCCGGACCGCACCGAATGCGCGACCGCGTTATATGCCGCCGAGGCTGAAGCGCGTGCGGCGCAGCGGGGGCTATGGGCGTATCCGGCGTATGCGATCCGCACGCCGGAGTCGTTGCGTTGGCGCGATCTCGGCACCTTCCAGATCGTCGAGGGAACGGTGCAGAACGTGGCGGTGCGCAGCAGCCGCGGCTATCTGAATTTCGGCCGCAACTGGCGCACGGATTTCACCATCGTCATCCAGCCCCACGACATGAAAGCGTTTCGCGCCGCAAACGTCGATCCCTACAGCTACGCGAACAAGACCGTGCGGGTGCATGGCTGGGTCGATCGCCTCAACGGCTTCGAAATCGAGGCCTCATCTCCCGCGCAAATTGAGTTTCTGAAATAGCGGACGCAAAAAAAGGCCCGGAACAATGCCCGGGCCTTCTTTGACTTCTAATTCCGACTACGCGGCCTTCTTCAGCAGCGCGCCTTCGACGCGCTTCACCGCAGCCTGCTCGTCGATGCGCTCGACAGCGGCCAGCTCGCGCGCCATCCGCGCCAAGGCGGCTTCGTACAGCTGCCGCTCGGAATAGGACTGCTCCGGCTGGCCGGATGCGCGGTGCAGATCGCGCACCACCTCGGCGATCGACACCAGGTCACCCGAATTGATCTTCGCTTCGTATTCCTGCGCCCGGCGCGACCACATGGTGCGCTTGATGCGTGCGCGGCCCTTCAGCGTGTTGAGCGCGCTCGACACCACATCCGGCGAAGACAGCTTGCGCATGCCGACGGCCTTGGCCTTCGCGGTCGGAACGCGGAGCGTCATCTTGTCCTTCTCGAAGGTGATGACGAACACTTCCAGCTTGTAGCCGGCAACCTCCTGCTCCTCGACGCGCGCGATCTTGCCGACG
>DASXGS010000027.1:0-8035 GCA_036488975.1 Rhizomicrobium sp.
GGCTTCGCAGCGCATGTGCTGCAGTTCCTTGCGCAGGAAGGCGCGCTGGACCGCGGGCTGAAGATCCGGCCGATGACCCTGCCTGATATCTTTATCGACCAGGATTCGCCGGAGAAGATGTACGAAATCGCCAGGCTGGACGCGAAATCGATTGTAGCTACGGCGTTAAACGCTCTGGGCCGCGAGCGCGAAGCTGCTCTCGGCAACATTGCCTGATCCCGTCTGCCGCCATTTTGGGGCGTGCGGCGGCTGTGCGTTGCAGGACCTTTCCTCCGGCGATTATCGCGAACGCAAGCGCCGTCAGATCGTCGATGCATTGGCGCGCCGCGGAATTACTGGCCCGCCGCTGGACGAGATTATTGAGGTACCGCCCTGCTCGCGGCGGCGCGCCACACTGAAGGTGCAGCACGTCGGCGGCGATGTACGCATTGGTTTCCATGCATCGCGCTCGCATGAGCTTGTCGACATTCGCGAATGCCTTGTCCTGACGCCGGGGCTTTTCCGTCTGACGCAGGCGCTGCGCGAGGTGTTCGCGGGCATTCTGCACCAGGGCGAAACGGCCGACCTTCATTTTCTCGAGGCCGAGAACGGATACGATCTGTCGATTTCCTGGAGCCAGCGGGCAACACCGGAGACAATCGCCCGGATCGCCGCCATTGCACCGAAGCTCAACCTTGTGCGCGTCACCGGCGGAGATGCGTTGCTCTACCAAAGCGCCAGACCGGAAGTGCGCTTCGGGAAGGCGTGGGTGAAAGTTCCACCGGGCGCCTTCCTTCAGCCGACTCGCGAAGGCGAGGGAGCGCTACAGGCGTCCGTCGTGGAAGCAATGGGCAAGGCGAAGAAGATCGCAGATCTGTTCTCCGGCTGCGGTACCTTCGCGCTGCCGCTTGCCGAACGGGCCCACATCCACGCCGTCGATGCCGACGCGCCCATGCTCCAAGCGTTGGCCGCCGGGGCCCGCAGCACGTCCGGACTCAAGCCCTTCAGCACCGAGCGGCGCGATTTGTTCAGGCGGCCCCTCACGCCTGTCGAATTGAACCGCTTCGAGGCCATTGTGCTCGATCCGCCCCGGGCGGGCGCCGTCGCTCAGGTAAAGAACCTTTCACAATCCCGCGTGCCCCGGATTGCCTATGTTTCCTGCGATGCGGCAAGCTTCGCGCGGGATGCGCGGATTCTGATCGATGGCGGCTTCCGGCTGGCTTCACTCGTGGCTGTCGACCAGTTTCTCTGGTCGGCACACATCGAGCTCGCCGCCGCCTTCGCCCGAGACTGACTGGCAACGCTATGGCCGTTGGCTGCGGCTCATCCTGCTGATCGTCTTCATCGTGCTGGCAGCCATTGCGCTTTTCACCTCGCGGCTGTTTGCCAGCGGCTATTCCAACTGGGCCGTGGCCGTGGTGGCAGGCGACTGGCACGCACATGACGGCAGCGCCAGCGAGATCTTCGACAATGCCCGCCGCGATGTTTCGGAGGCACTGGAACGGGTCGGCTTCAATCCCTCTAACGTTCTGCAGTTTTCGGTACGGCCGAACCGGTATTCCGACACTCATCCGCTGCAGGCCGACGCCGTCAGCATCACCGATAGCTTCTCTGACCTGACTAGCCGCGCGCGAGGCGGCTGCCTTCTCTATTTCAGCTCGCATGGCTCGCCTGACGGGCTGGTGCTGGGTGCGACTATCCTTTCACCGCGGCGGCTGGACGCAATGATTACGAACGTCTGCGACAACCGTCCCACGGTGGTTGTGCTGTCGGCCTGTTATTCCGGCGTATTTGTCCGGCCGCTGCAAGCGCCGAACCGCATGATCGTCACTGCGGCGCGGCCTGACCGCACCTCGTTCGGCTGCGGCGCCATGAACCGCTATCCGTATTTCGACGACTGCTTTCTTTCCAGCGTCGACGAGGTGAAGGATTTTCGTTCGCTTGCTTTTGCGGCAAAGGCGTGCGTGCGCCGGATGGAGAAGGAGACCGGAATGTCGCCGCCGTCGGAGCCGCAAATCTTCATCGGCCGCGAGGTTGCATCTCAGCTGCCGGCCTGGCGTTAGCAAGACCATGGCAACCACGTCCTCTCGCGTTCTGACCTATGCGGCGGCGCAGGCCGCGCGTGTCGCGTTCTACGGCGCGCATTACATCGCGGCGCGCGTGGTGGCGCGCGACAGTTTCTCGAACATCCCTCGGCCGACGCACCCTATGCCGTCGCTGAGCGATACGCTCATCGCCATTCGCGACCTGTTCGTGCGGGACTGGAAGAACGTGGAAGCGGGGATTTACCCTATGCCGGTGGACGTTTCGGCCGAGTTGCGTCGTGCCCGCGCCAGTGCGCGCTTTCTTGTCGACGTGCCTAAGGTGGTTTCGCGGCAGAAGCGGCGCGCGCACGATGAGGTGACGCCGCGTACGAAGGGCTTGCCGCGCTACTACCAGCAGAATTTCCATTTTCAGACCGGCGGTTATCTGAGCGAGGAATCCGCACGCCTATACGATTTTCAGGTGGAGGCACTTTTCGCCGGAACAGCCGATGCCATGCGCCGGCGCGCCTTTGTGCCAATCGCGGAATTCTTGGACGACAGCAAGACGAAGAAGCCGGTGCTGCTGGATATCGGCGCGGGTACGGGCGGGTTTCTGTCGTTCGCGAAATCGGTGCGGCCGCAATTGAAGGCGATCGCTCTCGATCTGTCCGAACCCTATCTTGCGCGCGCCCGGCGCAGACTGGCCGGCTACAAGGACGTGAAGTTCCTCACCGCGCCTGCCGAAGCCATGCCGTTGCCGGATGCGAAGGTGGACGCTGCTGTGAGCATCTTCGTCTTCCACGAGCTGCCGCCTAAAATCCGTACGGCAGTGGCGAAGGAAATCGCGCGCGTGCTGAAACCCGGCGGCATCTTCGTGCTCGCCGAAACCATTCAGTATGGCGACGCACCGGCCTTCGAGGGATTGCTCGACGTGTTTCCCTCGCTATTGCACGAGCCCTACTATTCCTCTTACGCCAAGACGGACCTCGACAAGCTGTTCGCCTCCGCCGGCCTCCGCCGCATCAGTACAGACATCGCGTATCTCACAAAAATCGCGGTGTTCGAAAAACCGGCCCGGCGCCGGTACACGAAAGAAAAACGTGGCTAAATTCACTCGCGGTTGCATCGGTTACGGGATGAGACCGCCGACTTCGTCCTGCTGTACGCCAGTGCGGCTGTCCGTCCAGGCAGCCATCAGCTTTTGTGTGGGGCCATTGGTCCATGCGTTACCTGTGTACTCACCCATACGACTGGCGCTGCCTGGATCGGACGAAACTGTCGACAGACGCGCGTTGGTGCCGAAGGTGGCGCCACCGTCCGTCGAGACTGCAGCAAACGCATCGTAGTTGTGATTGCTGGGATCCTTGCGCCGGTCGAGCCAGCTGGCTCCAATGACGCCGCCGGCGCTTACGCTGATCCACGGAAAGAACTGATCGTGATTGGTTGTAGCGATACCGACAGGCGTTCCCCACGTCACACCGCCATCGCCCGAAGATGTCACCCGAACCGTCATGTGGGAATTAATATAGCTGTAGTCGATGACGTAGAGCCTGCCATTGGTGGACGTCCCGCTTGTGTCCACCGCAATAGCCGGATAATTGCCGACCTGCACCGCGGTGTTAGGAAGGCAGCCATAGAAGGATGCGCAGCTGGCGGGGGCGAGCTGGACACTGTGAATCCTGCGGGGATGCGACCAGGTTTTCCCGCCGTTTAGCGACTTCGATACATACATCGTCGCCGCATGGCCCGCGCAGGTCGAGCCGCCCGTTAAACACCGCATCCAGGACACGTAGACGACGCCATCCGCGCCGATGGCGAGATTGCTGAATACATCGACATCCGTCGAGATGTTCCGGAGGCCATCGACATTCACCTCCGACCAGGTTTGGCCGCCGTCGCTCGAGTGACTCACCGAAATCTGCGAAACGGTCGTAGATGTGTTGAATCTCGTCGCAGAAACGTACAGGTGTCCCCGGAATGGGCTGGCCGCATTCTCATCCACTTCCAGCCACGGCCTGTCCATGTACGAACCCGCTGCGGCGCCTGCGGCCACCACCGGGATGGACCATGTGCTTCCTCGGTTTCGCGACCGTGCGACGACCACCTCATAGTTCCCACTGGGGAAATATTGCAGGCCGGCGGCAAATGCGACGGGAGTCGTTGCGTTCAAAGCCCAGCCCAATGCGGGTTCGCCGTAACCACTTGACGCCCCGGGAGCCAAGGGCAAACAGGAACCCGTCCAGGTGGCGCCACCATCTGCCGAAAAATACAATCCCACATACGTGCTGCAATTGAAGTCTTGCGAGGCACTCATCAGCAAGGCCGGGTGGTAGGGATTGACGACAATGGCTGATTGCTGCGCCTGGTTGGTCCCGATCACGGATGCCTGGACGTTAGGCAACACCGAACTGGGAGGCAGCCGGCTACCTGCGAGCGCACGATGCGCGGCCGTCAGTGGGTGAACCGCGCTGATGGCCTGCTCCATCGGCAGCACCCCTCCCAGCGGGCTATCGAGCCTGAGCACCGGGGGCGCAACCGCGCCGTCACCCAAGGCTGACGAAGTATCCAGTGCTCCTGTCGCCAACAGAGCAGCGAGTGACGCACTGCTGAAGAATGCCACATGCTTTGTCATCGCCAGATCCCCTCTCCTAGTAGCTTGGCAACTGTATCCCAAGGGCCAAGAACATGAGCGCGAACTGTGCGCGGCTCTGACCCGTCGCTGCACGCCAACATTGCCTCCCTTGGAGAGACCAGGATAGCAGCATGGCAACTTGTTCATGATCTGGCAACATTGAATCCTGCCGGTTGGCCGGCCATTCGCCGGTGCGTCAGGCAGCTTTGCGAGCCCCCACCTGGTCGATCTCGAACCTTATTTTCGAAGCGGGCGTCCGCCACCGGTTAATCCCCGGTGCAGCAGGGCGTGGTCGGCCAGGACCAAGGCCATCATCGCCTCGCCCACCGGCACGGCGCGGATGCCGACACACGGATCGTGACGGCCCTTGGTGACGATCTCCGTCTCGTTGCCGTGGACATCGATGGTTTTGCGCGGGCTGAGAATGGAGGAGGTCGGCTTTACCGCGAAGCGCACCACGACGGGCTGGCCCGATGAAATGCCGCCGAGAATTCCGCCGGCGCGATTGGATAGAAAGCGTGGGCCGTCTTCGTTGCCCGCGCGCATTTCATCGGAGTTTTCCTCGCCGGACAGCATGGCGGCGGCAAAGCCATCGCCGATCTCGACGCCTTTCACCGCGTTGATGCTCATCATTGCCGACGCGAGATCGGCATCGAGTTTGCCGTAAACCGGTGCGCCGAGACCGGCCGGAATTCCATCCGCCACGACCTCGATCACCGCACCGCAGGAGGAGCCCTGTTTGCGAACGCCTTCGAGATACTCCGTCCACGGAGCAACCGCTTCCGCATCCGGGCAGAAGAACGGATTGCGCGAAACTTCATCCCAGTTCCAGCGCGCGCGCTCGATGGTTTCGGTGCCCAGCTGGATCATCGCGGCACGAATGCTCATGTGGCCATACATCTGCGCCAGGACTTTTCGCGCGATTGCACCGGCGGCAACGCGCGACGCCGTCTCACGCGCGCTTTGCCGGCCGCCGCCGCGATAATCGCGCACGCCATACTTTGCCCGATAGGTGTAGTCGGCATGGCCGGGCCGGAACTTGTCGCGTATCTCGGAATAATCCCGCGGCTTCGCGTCCACATTCTCGATCAATAGCGCAATCGGCGTGCCGGTGGTCACCTGTTCCGGCGTGCGCTCGTCCTGGAACACGCCGGAAAGAATGCGCACCGTGTCCGGCTCCTTGCGCTGGCTCACAAATTTGGATTGTCCCGGCCGCCTGCGGTCCAACTGTGCCTGAATGTCCGCTTCGGTCAGCGGAATGCCGGGCGGGCAGCCGTCAACGACGCAGCCGAGCGCCGGCCCATGGCTCTCGCCAAACGTCGTCATCCGAAACAAGTGGCCGAAGGTGTTGAGGGACATGCGCGGTTGTAGGAATTGGTCTTCGAATCGTCAATTCGCGGTGCTTCGCAGCGCCGTCACGACGCTTCCGGAAACGCGAAATGTCACGCCTTGTTTTTCGTCGAGATCGGACATCTGCTTCCAGCCGAGGCCCGCAAAGAGACCGCGTAGAATCCGCGTAAACGCGCCGTGGGAAACCGCGAAGGTATCGACGGCCAGGTCGGCGATCCAGCCTTCGGCACGCTCGGCGACATCGGCGTAATTTTCGCCACCGGGCACGCGGACATCCCATTTGTCGTTGACGCGCCTCTCGAACAATGTGGGGTCGAGCGCGCGGGCCTGCGCGTCGGTCAGGCCATCCCAGATACCGAGGTCGATCTCCTGCAAGCGCGTGTCGGTGCGGTAACCGACTTTGGGCAAACCAAGTTCGCTCAGGATGATCTCCATGGTCGTGCAAGCGCGCGGCAACGGACTGGATACATAAGAAAGCGTGCCGACATCCGGCGCAGCGGCCAGCAGCGTGTGCGCAATCGCCCGCGCCTGTTCGCGCCCTGTGGGCGTCAGAGGCGTGTCCCTGGTGCGGCCTTGGAAGCGCTTCTCGACGTTGGCCTCGGTTTCACCGTGGCGGCAGAAGTACAGAGTGACCCCGGCGCGGAGGCTAAGTGGCATTGTTTTTCGATACTATCGTGTTTGGCGCGTCTACTGCCTTGAACTGCCATGGATCGTGGGCGTTCCGCCTTTCGCTCGTCAAAGGGAACGGGCCACGCGAAAACCGATGTCGCCAATGCGGAAATCCGAACGATCGCCAGCGCGCGCCGCGGAGCGCACCGAATCCGGCGCCTGGAACCATGCGCCACCGCGCACAATGTGTTCGCTGCAATCGCCTCCCGCCCACACCGATCCATCGGCCGGCGCGCCGGTATAATCGTCGTGGCTGCAATCCCGAACCCACTGCCAGACATCGCCCATCATGTCGTTGAGGCCGAACGCATTGGCCGGGAAAGCGCCCACCGGGGAGGTGTACAGCCAGCGGTCCTTGCCCTCGATGAAGCCTGCGCAGCACTGCGCCGCGCCGTAGTTTGCGTTTTCGTGCGTAATCCCCTCGCCCCAAGGGCGAGCTGTTGTCGACCCGGCGCGTGCTGCGTACTCCCATTCTGCTTCGCTGGGCAGGCGATATGCGTGCCCTGTCTTCCGGCCGAGCCATTCCACGTAAGCCTGCGCATCGTTCCACGAGACACAGACGACCGGATCGGACTCCGATTGGTTCATCGGCTGGCCGTGCGCGCGCGGCATGCGCCAATCGCATTTGCCGGCAGGCGCAAAATGCGTTGCGTCGGCGAATACGGCGAACTGCGCCCGGGTGATATCGAATTTGCCCATCGCGAACGGCGCGCGAATACTGACGGGATGCGCCGGGACCTCCGCCGCCGTGTGACCGGCTTCATTCTGGCGTGCGCCCATCACGAATAGTCCCGCTGGGACCCCCACCATTTCCGGGCAGTCGGGACAATCGCGAAATTCCCGTGAACCTTGAGCCGGACTCGCGAGCCCGGTCAGCACTGCAACGATTGCCAGAGTGAAGCGCTGCTCCAACAAGGCGGCCTCTCAAGTGCTGGTTTGCGGATTGGTGCTGCGCGGTTCCGCCGATCAGTGAAATTGTGCGTAATAGTTCCAGCCTGACTTGCGCCGGCGCTCAGATCTCCGCCTTTGTCGCCACCGTCATGTCCGGCGCATCCTCCGCCTTCATGCCGACGATGTTGTAGCCCGCGTCCACGTGCATGATTTCGCCGGTGATCGCGGAACCGAGGTCCGAGCAGAGGAACAATGCGGTATTCCCCACTTCGTCGATGGTCACATTCCGCCTCAGCGGCGCGTTGTATTCGCACCATTTCAGCATGTAACGGAAATCGCCGATGCCCGAGGCGGCCAGCGTCTTGATCGGTCCCGCGGAAATCGCGTTCACGCGAATGGCCTTCTTGCCGAGGTCTTCAGCAATATAGCGCACGCTGGCTTCCAGCGCCGCTTTTGCCACGCCCATCACATTGTAATGCGGCATGATCTT